>SKKW01000089.1:0-5755 GCA_007123535.1 Candidatus Izemoplasma sp.
AAGGCTTTTTTCAGATATAAACGGAAGCGCTTAAAGAACTTAGTTTCTTCATATGAGAGTATGGCGACACGATAGATTGGTGCGATCATTGTCAAAAAGAGCACCGAAGCCAAAATCAACAACGTTAAACTGATGAGGGCTTGCGTCAAACTAATGACACCCGTCGCATAAATAACCGGGGCGACAAAAGTCGATAAAAACGGAATGAACGCAATGACACGTAACGCTGTGTCAGCACCCGCCATCGGTAAGAAAATGCCTAAATAGAATCCCCCAAGCAGTAAAAAGACCATCGGGGCTTGATATTGTTGATAATCCTCTTGCGTGGTCGCGACCGCCGCAATGAGCGCTGCTAGGGTTAAGAATAATAACGCACCTGCGATCATGAATAAGAAGGTCACTGCGATGATACTTGGCCAGTGGGGAATTGCGTCAAAGAGTTCACGTATAAACGAAATTTCTTCCATCTGATCGGTCACAATCGAACGATTGAGCATAAAGCCTATGAATCCAAAGGCACTTAAAATCAAGGTTTGAATCACCAAAAATAGACTTGTTGAGGTGATTTTTGCGATGAAGTGTTGCTTGGCTGGGACACTTGCGATGATGATTTCAATCGCTTTAGACGATTTCTCTTCGATGATATCCACCCCTAAGAACTGAGTGGCTAAGATAATCAAGATAAACATCGGGAGTAACAAAATACTCGCAAAGCCTTCTAACATCATCCGCACTTCTGGGGGCAAAAGGTCTTCATCCCCATCACCAGGTGGTGGGCTTTGAACATCATAGTTCGCAAAGCTGATGCCTTGGTATTGATTCAAGATGGTTTGAAGTTGTCCAATTAAAAAATTGGCATTGTCTTCTTGTGTAAAGAGCGTCACATCCGGCTGCATTAAACTGCCTTCAAAAATCATCCAAATGACCACATCACTTTGATCCCAAAAGGTTTCAGAGTCTAAGTCATCGCTGGTCGTTAAAGTATAACGTGGTTCTTCAAAAGGACGGTTCATCACCGTTAAAATTTCTTCGGCTAAAGCAAAAGCTTGATCATCCGAACGATTTTCAATGACAACGTTGGTGAGTTCTACCGTTTCTTCGTCTCGAAATAATCCGATAATACTAGAAAGGTTGGCAAGTAAAATAATCGCGAGCCCCAACAAGCCATTCACAATCCAGAAAGACTTCTTATAAAGGCGCTTTTTAAGGCCAAAGCCAATTAAAAACTTAAGCTTGTCCACGGGAAGCACCTACCTTTGCTAAAAAGATTTCACTAAGTGACGCTTGTTCAACGTCGAACTTCGTCACCGAGGGGGCTTCTTTTACAAGTTCAAACACTGGTTTAATGTAGTCTTTGGAGACAATCTTTACTTGGAAGCCTTCGCCATTTTTCTGGACATCGTAGACCCCTTCAAAATCTTCAAAGACTTTGGGATCGATGTCCGCAATGATTTGGATGGTCATTTTTTGGAAATCTTCTTTGACTTGTTTGATGTCACCTTGAACAATCGACCGTCCGCGCTCTAACACCGCGATGCTCTCACAAAACGACTCAACATGATCGAGTTGATGGGATGAAAAAACAATCATTTTGCCTTTGGCTTGTTGTTCACGGACAACTTTCACAAACAAGTCCGTGTTAATCGGATCCAACCCACTAAAGGGTTCATCTAATATGAGTAGCTTCGGGTCATGAATCAACGCCGTAATAAACTGTATTTTTTGTTGATTCCCTTTAGAGAGTTCTTTGATCTTTTTGTCTTTATATTCAGGGACCTCAAACACATGGAGCCAATGATCTAATGCTTTTAAAATATCAGGCTTTTTCATGCTTTTAAGTTGGCCAAAATAAAGCATTAGTTCTTTGACTGTCATTTTCGTTAAGAGCGATCGCTCTTCAATCATATAACCAATGTCATCGACATTGTGATAGCCTATTTTCTCGCCTTCAAATAAGACTTCGCCGCGGGTAGGGTCAAGCAATCCCATCATCACCCTAAAGGTCGTAGTTTTACCCGCACCATTGGTCCCAAGCAAACCGAAAATCTTACCAGGTTCAATGGTAAAGGTTAAGCCGTCGACCGCGACAAAATCCCCATAATGCACTTGCACATCTTTGACTTCTAACATTGTACGTAATCTCCTTTATCTGTACTGTTACTCGACCAGTATAACATAGTGGTCAAATGAAAAAAAAGACTTCAAATGAAGTCTTTAACGGACATATGGTGCGACTTTTTCACCGAACAATTGAATCGAAGCACGGACCTTTTCATGGTCTAAAAAGCCGACCGGTGTGTGCATCGCAAAACGGTGCACAGTGCCTAAGGCTTTTTTAAGATGTTGAATCTTTTCGATCACATAAGCAGGGTCGCCGACATAAAGCGCCCCATCCATCATATTCGCGATGCGGTACGTTTCTTTAGTGTAGGGTCCCCAGCCACGTTCTTTGCCAATTTTATCCATCGCTTGATGCACCGAAGGGTAATAGGTCTCATACGCTTCTTCGTAGGTTGGGGCAACAAAGCCATGTGAATGAACGGAAATCATCATATCTTCTAATGCATGACCGCTTTCTAAATACGTCTTTTTATATAGCTCTACAAGCGGTCTAAACCGACTCACTTGCCCACCGATGATCGCTAAAAATAAAGGGAGCCCTCGTTTTGCGGCACGCACGACCGACGATGGGGTGCCACCGACCGCGACATGAATCGGGATGGGTTTGCTTCTTGGATACACCCCTAAACCATCAATGGAAGCGCGGTGATATCCTTTAAAGGTGATGACTTCATCGGTGTTTAAACGCGTGAGTAAATCAAGCTTTTCTTCAAACAAAGCGTCATAATCGTTTATGTCATACCCAAATAAAGGAAACGATTCAATGAAGGACCCACGTCCCGCCGTAATCTCTGCACGTCCACGGGAAAGGGCTTGAAGCGTCGCAAATTGTTGATACACACGGACAGGATCATCGCTTGATAAAACCGTGACCGCACTGCCTAGTTGAATGTGTTTCGTAAGCGGCGCAGCCCCCGCCAAAATGGTTGCCGGATTTGACGCCGCAAAATCTTCGCGGTGATGTTCGCCCACCCCGTAATAATCTAAGCCTACCTGATCGGCTAGAACAATTTCATCGATGACTTGACGGATTCTTTCCTCATACGAAATCGTTTGGCCGGTGTTAGGGTCTGGCATCACTTCTGCGAACGTGGTGATGCCGAGTTTAAAAGGCTTGTGACTCATAAAACCTTACGAACTTCTTTCATCGCTTGAGCGGTTTCTTTAAGTTCTTCTTGGGTGATCGCATGGCCACCTTCATAATCGTACACCGTAACGTGTGCGCCTGCGTTAGAGAGGGCTTGTTTTAAATCGATGATATGATCATAAGGACAGATGCTGTCGTATTTTCCCGCATGAATCATCACATTTAAAAGAGGAAGACTTGTTGGTGTCAACTGCTTAAAGGGCTTCATTGGGTGATGTAAACTCACAGCGTCAAAAGGCGCTAAATTTAAGTAAAGCATGCCCGCAATCAGATTGGCGCCATTCGAGTAGCCTAAGGCAATCTTCACGTGATCGTGTAACTGGTACGTTTCATAGAGGTCTTCTAAACGTGTTTTCATCGCCTCGGCTCGTGATTTAAGGTCTTCTTCATCAAGAATGCCCATCGCTAAGCGTTTGAAAAAGCGCAACATCCCTTGTTCGTTTACGTCGCCTTGAAAACTTAAGATGCTTGCTTTTGGGTCTAAATGTTCGACGATTGGGATTAAGTCTTCTTCATTGCCACCGGTTCCATGGAACAAGAGATAGACTGGATGGTCTTTGGCGCCTTCTTTAAAGATATGTTTCATGTTATCGTGTCTCCTTCGTGGGTCTAGGTAAATGAATCACACGACCTAACGTCGTATAATCGTTTCGTCCTAATCGTCCAATGGGCGCTAGTTTTTCAGGATCGACAAGACTGCCATCTAAGACATCGTCGTCGATATGAATCATCTTGATATGCCCAAAAATGATGGTGCTATGAGGATAGTCAATGTGTTGATCATACGCGCATTCGAGTCGCACACGAGCTTCTTTAATGCCAGGTGTTTTAATGAGGGTGCTTTCAACGGGTGTGAGCCCCGTCATCTCAACCTCACTGACGTTTGATTCAACCTCCGCAGCGGTTTGATTCATCGCTTCTAACCATGGTTCTGAGACGAGATGAACCACAAAGCTTTTCTCTCTTAAGATGTTGACGGCCGTATCTTTTGGTACACCGTCTCTGGCGCCTACGGATACCATGAGAATCGGTGGTCTTGAAGACACTAAGTTAAAATAACTAAATGGTGCTAGATTTATGTGTCCTTCCTCAGCTAAGGTACTCACCCAAGCAATGGGTCTAGGAATCACGCTTGAGGTTAATAAAGGGTAAAGTTCTCGTCCTGTTTTACCTTCAGTTTTAATACTCTTCATGGTCTCAACTCCTTAGGTTGAGTATAGCATAAGCACGCTACCATCGGATTTAGAACGCAAGAAAAAAGCGCTTGCTTAAGCGCTTTTTTAAGTTTTTATATAACCTATCACTTCTTACTCCGTGGTTAAATCAAAATCCCCTTGGCCAATCCAGCCTTTGGCTCTAAAGAGGATATCAAGACCAAAGACAAGCGCGATTGGCAACGCAAAATGAAGGACACCAATCGTCAAATAAGTACTAAAATCATACCCCATCACATCAAGCGTACTGATTTGGCCCACCAAAGCACTGGTGCCCATCCCTGCCCCAATCGGTGAGGTTTCTGCGCGGAACACGATGGTCGAGAGTGGCCCAAGCATCGCCGAGACGATGATGGGGGGAAGCCATACAATCGGTTTTCGTAACACATTTTTAAACTGCAACATGCTAGTACCAAAAGCAATCGACAACACAGCGCCAAGCGAATTATCTTTGCGGCTCATGACCGCAAAACCAATCATTTGTGTGGCGCCGCCTACTAAGGCTGCGCCCCCTGCTAACCCTGAAAGCCCAATGGAAATCGCAATCGCCGCAGAGGAAATTGGCGCAGTCAGAGCCATGCCCATAATGACCGCAATGACGATGCCCATGAAGAAAGGTTGAAGCGTCGTGGCTTCTTCAATGAAGCGTCCCACCGCTTGCATAAACCCAGCAATCGGTGCCCCAATAAGAGATGCGACCGCAAAGGCAATAAGGCTTGAAAAGAGTGGGATTAGAATAATGTCGACCGGAGTTTTCTTTCGTAAGATGAGACGTAAGCCCTCAATTGCTAACACGGTTGTGACATAAGCCACCACAGGGTCGTTATGCAAACTGGTCGCAATCCCACCAGCCACACCCCCTGCGATTAAAGATAAGCCTTGAAGTTTTAAACTCCAAGCCACGCCAATGCCGATGCCGATGCCCATAAAGCTTCTTAAGATGCCTGAGAGCGTGTTTAAGGCTTCAATGCCTGTGAGGGTCGCAATTTGACCAATGATGACACCAATGATGAGCGTCGCAAAGAGTCCGAGTGCCATCCCATTGAGGGTTTTAACAAAGTAATCTAGGGTGCGTTTACCTAGCGTATCTTTTTTCATCATGACGCCTCTTTAAGTGTGTCATAGCGTTCTTTTTTATACCCAACTAATACGTCTTGTTCCGTGATGAGAATAGGACGTTTAATGAGCATGCCATCACTCGCTAATAAGTCTAACGCTTCATCTAAGGTAAGCTCTGGCAAGCGTTCTTTTAAATTGAGTGCCCGGTATGAGA
>SKKW01000045.1:0-5690 GCA_007123535.1 Candidatus Izemoplasma sp.
AAAGATCTTTTAAGTGGGTTTAATCGTTTAGTCTATCGCTTGCACGTCTTGGGTGTCTGGATGGACTTGATAGAACGTGTTGCTCCCTTGGATACGATAATAAATCCAATGATTAATGATTTGAATTTCAGCAATATGATCGACTAAAGTAAGATAACTTTCGAGTGTTTCTGGATCATCGTAAACAAAACGATAAAGGGTCTTATGATAAAGAAAGTAGACATACGTGCCATCATAATTAAGATTAGAGAAATGATCAAAATTGCCTGACATCACTTGTATTAAAGGCTCATCCTCTTCACCTAAATAAACATATACCCCTCCTTCTTTAGGGGTGTTTAAAATTAGGGCGACATTGTTTAGGTAGTTTTGTGTATAGTAAAGATATAAGAAATCTTTGAGTTGTGTGACGTTGTAGGTGGTTTCAAAATTGAGCCAATTACTCCCCGCAGCAACGCTAGGGTCACGCAACTGTATGGTTAAACTCTCACCCGTACGCATCAAAGCGCGTTGACCCGCTTGACTAAAGGATGTAATACCAGATCTGCGATCTAATATCCAATCGTCATTCGGTCGATAGGCGCCCCATTCGATGCCAAAGAAGCCGTCGTGAAGCACTTGGAATTGGCTTTGGATTCGATGTAAAAAGAAGACACTATCTCCCTCACCACCCAACAGTTGTCTCAAGTCACCCTCCACTAAATCATAGCTAAACAAGGTTCCATGTTCATCATGAATAAAATAAAGCAAATCACCCGCTACATTTAAATGTGTGGCGTTGCCAGTTGAGAGTTCTACCAAGACGGTTTGTTCACCTGAAGTGACATCATAAGAGAAAATCGTTCGCTCAGAGCTAATATAATGTTTTAGACGCTCTGCATCGTGTGTCACGCGACCACCATGATTGACGTTTCCTGAGGTATTTCCTTTGATGCGACTGTAATAAGAGGACCATTCCGTAGCCAAAAGTAAATCATCGTCTTCTAAAGGTTCATCGTTGTCATTAGCATCTCCGTTAGGGCGATCTCCATGTCCATCGTCATCTTGAGGCTCACCGTTAAGGTCGGAATCATCGGTGATTGGGGGCTCTCCGTTGCCGTTTGGTGAGGGAATCTCGTCATTAGGAACGGAGTCCCCACACGCGCTAAGTGTAAGGAATAACAGACACCCTAGGAACAGTTTAAAAATACGCGTCATCGTTTCACCCTTTCTAAATCATGCGTAATGTTGAAAATAATGAAGATAGTACCTAATTATACTCATTATAAGCGTATTTAATAGAAGAGTGCAAGTGTAGATAAACCACGTCTTTTGAATTTTGTCGCCTTGAGAGGCTTGTCTTTTGGGAAGCTTGTTATAATAGCGTTGAGGTGTTGAAATGAAAAAACGTTATAAATGGATGATTGGAACTTTTCTGGTTTTATTAAGTCTATTTTTAATTGTCTTACTGGTCATAAGACAACTGACCTACGCACCATTGTCTTCGAATCTTGCGGTCTTGGCTTTAGATCATGTTGAAGATCATGGTCATGCGATCGTATTAGATCCTGCGGGGGATGTCAAAGCCACGATGGTCTTTTATCCGGGGGGATTTGTGGAACCGGAGAGTTATTTGTTGTTAGCGAACGCATTGACGTTTAAAGACTACCGTGTGATTGTGGTGAGGATGCCTTTAAATCTTGCGATTTTAGGCATCAACCGAGCGAACGATGTGCTTGAATGGGTCGAAGGGCCACTGATTTTAGCGGGGCACTCTTTAGGGGGCTCGAGCGCGGCTTTTTATGTCGACCGTCACCGCGATCTTGTCGATGGGTTGATCTTGATGGCCGCGTATCCTGCAGACAGCATTGATTTAGCAGATTTACCTTTAGCCGTATTATCGATTCAAGCCGATCAAGACGCGATTATCGATCAAGAGGCGTTAGAACGGACTAAAGCACAACTCCCACCACACACCGTCTTTGAAACCATTGAAGGTGGCGATCATGCAGGGTTTGGCGCGTATGGCGATCAACGAGGTGACGGTGAAGCAAGCATCTCAAGAGACGCTCAACGAGCGTTGATTGTTGAGTTGATAGAATCATGGTTTTATGTCACGATTGGAGGCGCATCATGATTATTGCAGTAACGGAAGAAAAAGGCATGATTAGTACGCACTTTGCACATGTAAACACCCTCACTCTATATGATGTGTTTGAAGAAGGTCATGTGTTAAAAGAGACGCTTGAACATACCTTTGGTGATTACCAAGCCATCTTTGATGCCTTGCTTGAGCGTGGTGTTGATGCGGTCATTACCGGGGCTATTGGCCACGGCAGCATCGAACATATTATGGGCCGGGGGATGGCGGTTTATTATGGCTTTGCGCATGTAGAAACTGACGACGCATTAAGAAAAGTCTATTTGGGTCGCGTGCCCAAAGGCCATTTATATGACCTAAATGAAGGTGGGTGTCAGTGATGACCTTTAACGATCAAAACATCATCGTAACGGGGGCTTCTAGCGGGATTGGGAAAGCGCTATGCGAAGCGTTTTTAAAGGAAGGTGCAACCGTTTTAGCGGTGGCCCGCACGATGAGTCAAACCACGCTAAAACACCCTAACTTACATACCTTAGATTTAGATCTCAGTGACGTATCTGCGGTCGATCGTTTGTTTGAAGAAGCCCAAAAGACGCTCTCAAAGATTGACATGTTTGTGGCCAATGCCGGGTTTTCTTATTACGAGCGACTCGACATGCCAGATTATGACCATATTCGACGTTTGATGGGCTTAAATCTCGATAACGTCATCTATAGCGCCGTGAAGATGAAAGCGTATCATCAAGACGCGCCGTTTCGCTTTGTCACAATCGCGTCTGCGATGAGTTTTGTTTCGATGCCTGGGCATGCGCTTTATGCGGCGTCAAAAGCCGGTTTAAGAGGCTTTTTTGACAGTTATCGTTTAGAAATGAACAACGGTCAACATCTTCATGTGGTGTACCCCGTGGCCACGAAAACCAACTTTTTTAAAGTTGCGAACACTGAACGTAAGCCGTGGCCTGTTCAATCCGTCGACGATGTAGTAAAAGCGACGCTTAAAGGCATCAAACGCAATCAACATCACATTCACCCTTCTAAGATTTTTAAATACAGCTATCGTTTTATCCCGTGGTTTTTTAAGTTTTATGTGTGGCGCGAAACAAAGTTTTTTAAACAAGATGTTTAACCGACTAAGCTATTTTTAGTCACTGCGACTGTGGTATAATTATCTTTAGAGGTGAGGTCATGAAACGTAAATGTGTGGTGTCGATAGTGAAAAAAGGGTTTCGCGAAAAAATGATGGCCGCCATTAAGCCTCTTGGCTTAGAAGGCGTCACCGTTATGCCTGCGCGTGGGACCATTTCACCCGCGATGTTTGAATCGCTTTCAGGCTTACATTATGACCCTGCCAGAGAAGTCATCATCAATGTGGTCGAAGCCTCTTTAGCGAAAGAAGTGCTCAAACGGTTTAACGAGGTGGCGCAACTGGATAAGGCGAACACAGGCATTGCTTTTATCCTTGATTTAGAGGATTTCAGTGGCTTATACGACGTGTTAAAAGAAGGTGAAACGCATGTATAAATGCATTTTTACAATCACAGAAAAAGGCATGGGTGACGATGTCATCGCCCGTACACGGGCGCTGGGCGCTTACGGGGGGACCATCATTTCCGGGCGAGGGTCATCCTTACCTGAACGGAGTAAATGGTTAAACTTACTGATTAAACCAGAAAAAGACATTGTGTTAACCGTTGTGAAAGAAGCGTTGGTTGAGCCCATTACAAAAGATTTAACGGAGAAATTTAGTTTAGAACAACACGGCAAAGGCATTTTGTTTGTGTTACCGATTGAAGATGTGGTCGGCGTCGATTTACCGCTGGAGGCACTCAAGGATGAAGCTTAAACACGCCCGCGTGGTCACTTTTGATCGCGTTTTAGACAATCACACCATTGAGATTCAAGAAGGGCGCATACACGCCCTTTATCCAAGTCAAAACGACGAACATGGCATCGACACCCAGGGCGCTTTCGTGATGCCTGGCTTTATCGATACACACATTCACGGCGCCTCAGGCGCCGATGTGATGGATGCGACGCCTGAAGCGTTAAAGACCATTTCTAAGGCGCTTTTAAAAGAAGGTACAACACGTTTTTTACCCACCACCATGACGATGGATGACACCAGCATTTGCCAAGCCTTAAAGAATATTGTCAACACGACCGTTGAAGGGGCGCAAATTGAAGGGGTTCATTTAGAAGGCCCTTTTATTTCGAAACATTATCCAGGCGCGCAAAACCCGATCTATATTGAAAAAGGCACACCTGATTTGTTTGATCGATACTATTCAGCCTCAAGAGGGCTCATCAATCTGATGACCTTTGCGCCAGAAGTGCATGACGCCGCCTTTATCGAACATGTTCAAAACAAAGGCGTTGTTCTTTCGGTGGGCCACAGTGCGGCCAAAGAAGACGACATGTTAATGGCGATCGATCACGGTGTCCATCGACTGACCCATTTTTATAACGCGATGAACCCCTTGCATCACCGTGATTTAGGGGTCGTAGGGATGGCGTTATTACAAGACGATATGCACTATGAAGTGATTGCGGATCGTGTCCATTCAAGCGATCATGCGCTTAAACTTTTAGCCAAACTTAAACCCGATCAACTCGTCTTTATCACTGATTCCATTAGCGCTAAAAACTTAGACGATGGTGAGTACAGTTTAGGGGGATTAAAGATTTTGGTGAAAAACGGCATTGCCAGGACCGAATCGGGCGCTTTAGCCGGCTCAACGCTTCATTTTGATCAAGCGCTTAGAAACATGGCCGTGCTCACGGGATGGTCGCTCCCGCAACTGACTAAAGCGACGTCTCATAATCCGGCAAAACTACTTAAACGTGACCATGAACTGGGTCAGATTAAACCAGGGTATCTCGCCGATCTAGTGCTTTTAGACGATCACTTAAATGTCTTAAAAGTCTATGTTGAAGGGGCCCTAAAATACGCTTCAGAATCTTAAAAAAAACGCGCAAAGCTTGTTGGCTTTGCGCGTTTATTATAAGTAGAATATGTTGTCTTTAAACGCTTTAAAGAGCGCTTTATTGTAGTCGTCACCATCGTCAAGGTTGGCGCTGTGAAGGATCGGGACTTTAATGCCCGCCTGAAGCGCTTGGTGAACGGTTTCTACCAAGATAGCATTCACAATCGCGGAGCCAATGACGGTACTGGTTGGTGCGACTTTTTGACTAAGTTGTGGGAAGCTCATCGACGCATCGCCGATGTCGCCGTGGTTATCAATAACCACATCCGCTAGCTCAAAGAGACGTTTTCCACTGGGGTGTCTGGAGGTGACACTGCTTGAATAGGTGACGTTTGTGATCGCAATCACATGAACGTCTTTCTTTTTAGCTTCTAAGACAAAATCAATCATCACGGTATTGCGGCCAGATACGGAATGCACCAGCACCACATCGCCCTTCTTAAAGGGTGTTTTTTGAGCCAGTAAGGTGCCATAGCCAGGCAAGCGTTCCATCATGGAGGTGTGTGTGATGGGACGCACCGCGAGATTGAGTGAGGGGGCTTCGACGGGGTTGATCGTCGCTAAGCCGCCCGCACGGTAAAACAACTCTTGGGTGAGGATGCCTGCATGAGAAGCGCCAAAGACAA
>SKKW01000097.1:0-5555 GCA_007123535.1 Candidatus Izemoplasma sp.
GCAGCTAAAGTCTGGGTCTCACTTTACCCTTATTCGTTAGTTATTATCCATACAAACAATTCAAGCAGACCCTCAACGCGTGGCATTTTTATTATGCGTTGGGTTTGGTGATTACGGTGTTGTTCGTAAAGTTGGTAGTAGCGTTTCGGGCTACTTAATTGGGCGTTATGCCTTTCCAAGAATCGAAGGAGGCCTGAGTGTCTGAAATAATGGAATCAAATTATGCTCAAATGAAGTCATACGTTGAGCGAAATAAATTTTCTTTCCAAGAGAAGGATGAACAAGGCTGCAAGCGCCTGGATGTCCAGAATGGTAAAGCGAAGTGCGTAGTTAAGGTTTACTCTACAGGCACCATTCAAATTCAAGGGGCCGAATCAAAGTTAAAAGCGGCATTGTCGCAGGCCAAGGAAGCTGTAGAAAACGAGGAGAACATCGGCGAAATGCTTCCTTTTGAAATCGAGCGATTTCCAGAGGTTCTCAGGGAGAATATCCCTGATGTAGACCCAATTATCGTTCGTTTCATTGAAGAGGCCATTGTAACCATCAAGGCTGGGTCGAACTTAGGGTGCGCCTTCCTATTGGGCGGCGCTTCTGAAAAGGCCATATACTTACTGATAGATGCTTACACCCAGGCCATCCCTGATCAAACCATGCGAGATAGGTTTATAGCGAAAACATCAAAGAAGTTTATTTCAAAAGTCTTTGAAGAATTCAAAGCCTCATGGAAAAGCTCGATCAATAAACCCCACGGTTACGGGTGGACAAACGATATCGAGGTGAAAATAGAGCAAATATTTCAGTTTTGTCGGATTTGTAGGAATGAGTCAGGTCATCCGCATTTGCCGCCGAACCTGGACAAAGGGGTTCTGCTTGCAAACATGGGGCAATTTGTAAAATACATCGAAGACATGTACGGAATGATTAACTATTACAAAGAAAATAATGTCCAGTTCTAGGCATAACAATCGCAGGCACGGCGACGGCGTTTTCATTGCGGCTGCACCTACATTACAACGCCGCGCGTGCTGCAGGCGTTAGCTTTCCTGTGCATGGACTTTCCAGTAAGGAGTAAGGTTTGTCAAAATTATCGCAATCACAGAAAGTGGTTCAGTTTCTTCGGGATAATCCGAAAGAGCGTTTCAACGCGAGAACTATAGCTGAAGCAATAGTTAGTCTCTATTCAGACGACTATGCAGAAAAACGCAATAATCCAAGATTTGTCGATGAGAAAGCATTTATCACTCAGATTGTTGCTGAAATTGGCGCGCAGAAGGATCAAATTGCAAATCAAAACCCCCATGTTTTTTGGCAGGATAAGCCTCGTCCGAGACTGTACTGGTATGACCCTGATAAAAAGTCGACCGATATGCCCGAGGTTTCAGATTTTGATGGCCCTGATGACGATGAGGTGATTGTAGATACTGCACCAGCCACAAATCACATATTGTCCGAGCATGAGCTGTATCCATTACTGATTGAATACCTCAAAACGGAACTGAAGCTTTACTGCCTTCGAATAGATGAAAAACGCTCCAAAAACTCAAGAGGAAGTGGCGGAAATCAGTGGTTACACCCAGATATCGTTGCTATGCAGCCTATTGATAAAGAATGGAACGAATTAATCAGAAGCTGTGTGAAGCAGGGCGCAGGTCAGAGTGTCCGATTGTGGTCGTTCGAGGTAAAGAAAGAGCTTAACGGCTCCAATGCCAGAAAGAGCTTTTTTCAGGCAGTAAGTAATTCTAGCTGGGCAAATGAAGGTTACTTGGTAGGCACGTCGATTGCTGACGCAAATACTGAAAAAGAATTAAGGATGTTATCTGCGTTACACGGTATAGGCGTAATTTTACTCAACCCTGAAAATCCAAGTGAAAGCGAGATGATATTACCTGCGCGTTCTCGTCCAGACGTAGACTGGGAGTCCACTAACAGGATACTAACCGAGAATGAAGATTTTCGTGATTATATCGAGTTAGTTTCAACCTATTATCAGACTGGAAGGGTGCGTGCCAGAGACTGGAACAAGGCGTAAGCTAACCAAGCGCTGCTGTCGGACAAATTTTACGCTTCGCTCCAAATTTGCCGCAGAGCGCAGCGTTATGTGTATCCATGTGGCTCTTGACTGAATTTAAAGCATGCCTGTTTATCTGGATGCATCAGGGAGCTGAAATCTGCAACGCCCCTTAGATTATTTGGGCAAAAAAAACACCTAATATGAGCCAGTAATGACCCAGTATTTCAACCAAATTAGTCGCTATTTTCGCCAGTCATTAATCGACGCCGACAGGCTCTGCCCTGAAGATAAGGATATTCTCCCGGTATTGGGGCCGGATAAAAATCAAGATCTCCAAGCGGATTATATGGCGCTTTCCGCTTCCCTTTGGCAGCAGGGGCGTATTGATCCAAACTTAGCAGAGAAAATCATCGAGGCAAGGCAACCTAAAAATAAGCCACCTTTACAACAGCTGGAAATCGTCATTTTTCCCCGTATCGATCACCTTAATTATCAGACTGGAGAACGCGACCAGAGAAAACGCCGTGTACTGTTGCCCTTGGTTGTGTTTGTAAGCTTACAGCGCGATGGGAGTTTGCAGCCAACCAATAAAGCGCCTTGGATCCCACGTATCTGGATTGGCCCAAGCCAAGGTGCCACGCAGCCTTTCACCGAAATGGGCTTGCTGGATGCATTTTTTACTCAGCATCCATTTGAAGGCATAGAAAACTGGTCGCAGCTCACTGCGTATTGCACCAGGTTGTTATGCAAGGCAACCGGTGAAACCTACCGTGAAGCCAGTGATGAAGTAACTCCAACACAACTGAGTGAACTGGTTGTATCGCCCGAATATGTATTAAGTGACCGGTGCTTATTGCAGTTGAATACGCCCGTTGTAGGTGCGAAAGCCAAGATGCTAAAGGTGCTGGATTTTATGGTAGAGAAAGGGCACTTTCCTAAGGTCTATCAGGCATACAGTACTCGTAAAAGTTCTAAGCTCAGTGCATACACTGACAAACAGGGCAATGCGGAGCTGGCAAAGCAGCATGTGGGACAGATGTCGGGTGAGTTTCCGCTCTCCGTTAAACAGCGTAACGCACTGCATCACTTTATTGAACAAAACCCAGGCGAGATTCTGGCAGTAAATGGGCCGCCGGGCACAGGGAAAACAACCTTATTGCGCTCGGTTGTTGCTAATCTCTGGACGCAGGCGGCACTGAGTCAAAGTGAGGCACCGTTAATAGTCGCCACCTCAAATAATAATCAGGCGGTAACAAATATTTTGGAAAGCTTTGCTCGAATTGACGAAACAGGGCTTGATGAATGCCTGAAGGGGCGCTGGTTACCTGATGTAGACAGTTATGGATTGTATTTCTGTTCGAGTGCAAAAGCTAACCAAAATAACGCCTATCGCTACGCTGGCCCTAAAGGTGAGGGCTGCATGGAAGGCTGGCAAACCCAGACGTTTGTCACTGAAGCGCAGCAACATTTCCTCGCCAAAGTTAAAAATTGGAAGCAAAGTGAGTGTAAGAGCGTTGATGATGCACTGGCTACTTTGCACAAAGAAATGTGTGCAACACAGCATAAGATCAGGCAGGGCTTTGACTATCTAGAAGCTTGGCAGTTGGTTGTGCGTAGTATCGAACAACAATATGGTTCAGTGGACTCCTTGGAGACAAGCATAACTGAGTTCAAGGCAGCTTTTACCGAACACTGTCAGGCCTATAAACAAGAGAAAGTCTTGCTGGATGCGGTTTATGAACTTTGGGAGTCGCGCAAATGGTGGGTCTCTTTATTGATATGGTTGCCTGGGATTCGAAAGCAAGAGTCACGAAAGACAGCGCGATTGTTGAACCAATGGGGCAAAACACTCGAAGTTTTCAGCGATGATGAAGTTGAAGCAGCGCTGAACCAGCAAATAGAGCGAATCCGTACCAAAATGAGCCAACTGCAACAAGAGCTCACTAAGGCGGAAGGCTATTTGGCGAACTTTCATTTTCAGCAGGACAATTTAAATACTTGGCTTGTACCTGCAGAAAAGCTGGCCCTGTTTAGCAAAACAATACCCGAGCAAGTAGCAGAGATCAATGACCGTTACTATCGTTTCCGCTTGTTTAAGTTGGCGACACACTACTTTGAAGGACGTTGGCTAAAAGAGACCAAAGCTTTTGTTGAAAGCAATGATCAAGATAAAAAATCACCATTTAAACTACTGCGGAAGCTTCGACGCTATGCCAAGTTAACACCTTGCTTTGTCTCTACCTTTTATATGGTACCCAATACATTTATCGCAGGAGAGTATAAAGATGGGAGTTGGGCCGATTTACCGCAGCTAGAAGAAATTGATCTGCTTATTGTCGATGAAGCAGGCCAGGCCCTTCCAGATATTTCAGCGGCCAGCTTTGCTTTAGCGAAACAAGCCTTGATAGTGGGAGATACCGACCAAATCGAACCGGTATGGAGCATCCCTGCCAGTGTTGATCGTTCTAACTTGGCTATGTTCGACCTGTTAAAGGATGAGCAGGATTATGAACAATGGCTGGATAGTGGCATGCTGGCAAGCAGTGGTAGCGTGATGCGAATGGCGCAAAGACAGTGCCAGTATCATCAGTTTGAGTCGCTGCAGCGTGGTTTGTATCTCACTGAGCATCGTCGTTGTTTTAACGATATTGTGAGCTATTGTAATGACTTGGTGTACCAGGGGGTACTTGAGCCTCTTCGTGGTAATGCTAAACACGAGGTCCCTTGGGGGACCATGGCCTTACAGCCTGTTTATTCGCCCTCCCAATCGTTTGGTGGCAGCCGTGGCAACGTTGGAGAGGCAAAAGCGATTGCTCAGTGGATTGTAGAGCAGTATCAAGCGTTACTGGCTTATGCAAGGCAGCAAAATAAAGAGTTTAAAAACTTGGATGATGCAAGTGTGCTTCGTCGCGCTGTCGGCATTATCACGCCTTTTAGCAAGCAGGCTGATTTAATTCGCACTGAACTCCGATACGTAGGCATTGAAGGGCTTACGGTAGGTACTGTGCATAGCTTGCAAGGCGACGAGCGTTTGATTGTACTATTTTCAAGTGTATACGGTGAAAACAATATAGATAGCAGTAAATTCTATGATGCGGGTCCGAATATGTTAAATGTTGCCGTTTCTCGGGCCAAAGATGCATTTATAGTATTTGGTGACCCGAATGTGTTCGGAGAGAACGCTGTAGGCTCTCCATCTGGTTTATTAAGACAAGACCTTGTCTTGATACCTGGTATTTAAAGAGCAGAAAAAGTGAACTACTCGCTTTAAGCGGGGCAAACACATAACAAGGCAATCAAGGTTGTTCCGGGCCGTTGGCCCTTCACCGGACGGCCTTGTCAGGCCGCCGCTTATTGCTAGCGTTATGTGCTTTCGGAAAACGGTTAAAAGTAGTATAGAATCAGGTGTTTAAACTATTGGAGAGCAATTATGCCTAAAGTCGTCCAACAGCAAATTGGCAATATCGCCCTTGTGGTCGAAAACTACGATGATGCCATTGATTTCTATACTAAAAAGCTTCAGTTTACGCTAGTTGAAGATACC
>SKKW01000066.1:0-5504 GCA_007123535.1 Candidatus Izemoplasma sp.
ACTTAAAGAAAGTTGACATTGCGTTTGTTTTACTCGATGCGCGTGTCCCATTTTCTTCGATGAACCCCATGTTTATGCAGCTCCTTCAACAAAAACCCACCCTTTATTTATTGAACAAAAGCGATAAGGTGTCTGACCCAGACTTAGCGCAGGTGATGCAGCATTTTAAGGCAAAACACGATCATGTCTTAGAAATCAGTGCCACCACAGGGAAGAACCTTCAAAAGATTGTGCCTTATGCGCTCAATATCCTGAAAGAGAAACGGGATCGAGACCTTAAAAAAGGACTCAAACCACGCCCCATTCGAGCGATGATTTTAGGCATTCCAAACACAGGGAAAAGCACACTCATCAATCGTTTAGTGAAGAAAAAAGCCTTAGCTACAGGCGATAAGCCAGGCGTCACACGTCAACTTCAATGGATTTCGATGCATGAAGAACTATTGTTGTTAGACACACCTGGGATGTTATGGCCGAAGTTTGATGATCAAGACGTGGCGTTACGCTTAGCGTTGGTGGGCACCATCAAAGATACGCTTGTCTCGCTGGATCGGATGGTCTTTTTTGCGCTTGATTATTTACGTATGAAACGACCCTCTATCCTTAAGTCAAGGTTTGATTTAAAAGAAATTCCAGCCGATAACTTAGCGTTGCTTGAAGCCATCGGTACTCGCATAGGCGCCTTGCAAAAAGGGGGCGTCGTCGATTATGACCGCGTGATGCAACGGCTGTTGGTGGAGTTTAGACAAGACAAGTTTGGCCCTGTGATGTTGGATGATTTGCCATGATCGATACCGCCTATTGGCAACAGGGCATTACACGGTTATGTGGCATTGATGAAGCTGGACGTGGCCCTCTAGCGGGTCCATGTGTCGTTGCGGCTGTGATGATGCCACCTCATGTCATCATTCAAGGGGTCAATGATTCAAAAAAACTTAGCGCAAAAAAACGAGAGGCTCTAGCTAAAGTGATTCAAGAAGTCGCGATCACGTATCATATTGAAATCGTGGATGTGGCCACCATCGATACCGATAACATCTATCAAGCCACGAAGCATGCGATGATAAGAGCCGCTCAGTCTTTAAACGCTGAGTTCACACTCACGGATGCGATGCCTTTAGAATCAGGCATCCCGCATGAATCGATCATCAAAGGCGATCAAAAATCCCACACGATTGCGGCTGCGTCTATTTTAGCCAAAGTGACACGCGACACCATCATGATGACGCTCGCAAACGACTACCCTGAATATGGGTTTGAAACCCATAAGGGCTATGCGACCAAGGCCCATTTAGAGGCGTTAAAAACCTATGGCGCCACGCTCCATCATCGCCGTAGTTTCGCGCCGGTTTCCAAACGTCTAAAGACTCAGCTCACCCTATTTGATGAAACCCATCCAAAACATGACTGAAAAACTCATGAATATGAGTTTTTTTTCCCTAAAGCATTTGGTATAATGGGGTCGTTGAATTATATATAAGAAAGGTGGCTTGTTATGAAAATCTCAATTGGTTCGGACCATGCAGGCTTTCCATTAAAAGAAAAAGTTGTCACGTTTTTAAAGCAAAAAGGATTCGAGGTTGTCGATCAGGGCACGTACAGTGAAGATAGCGTGGATTATAATGACGCTGCTTTGGTCGTGGCTAAAGATGTCCAAGAACAGCGCGCTGAACGTGGCATTTTAATTTGTGGTACAGGCATTGGTATGAGCATTCAAGCCAACAAAACACCCGGCATTCGTGCGGCGCTTGTCCATGATAAAGAGACCGCATCCTTAACAAGGTTACACAACGATTCCAATGTGTTAACGATGGGTGGACGGATTGTCGATCATGCGTTAGCGCTTGATATTGTCGATCTATGGGTCAATACTGAATTTTCTGAGGACCCTCGTCATCAGCGTCGAATACAAAAACTTGAACCAAAGGAGTAAGGTATGTCAAACATTCATATTTTGGACCATCCACTCATTCATCACAAATTGTCTTTGATTCGCTCCAAAGACACCGAAACAAAACTATTTCGTGAAACCGTCGATGAACTTGCGGCACTCATGGCCTATGAAATCACACGGGATTTGCCGACTAAAACCATTGAAGTCACCACACCGATTGCGACCACGCAAGGCAAAGTGTTAGCCAAAGAAGTCGTGATTGTACCGATTTTAAGGGCAGGACTCGGGATGGTCGCAGGCATTCAAAATCTCATTCCAACGGCGAAAGTCGGGCACATTGGGCTTTACCGGGATGAAGTCACACTTGAACCGCATGAGTATTATTTAAAAGTACCCCCGACCATTAAAGATGCGACGGTGTTGTTATTAGACCCAATGCTCGCCACCGGTGGCAGTGTGGTCTCAGCCATTAAAGCCCTTGAATCACGTGGCGCAAAAGACATTCGTTTTGTGGGTATGGTGGGCTGTCCTGAAGGGGTCGCAAAACTCCACGCGTTCCGTCCAGACATCGCCATTTATCTCGCGGCCTTAGATGACGGCTTAAATGAAAAAAGCTACATTGTCCCAGGGTTAGGCGATGCAGGCGATCGTTTATACGGCACCAAATAATGGAAAAAAAGTTTCTATTAAAACTGTTAGCGGTGGCGAGTAAATTCATTTTTGAGATGCTCGTGGGCTTAGTCTTAGGCTTTTTGATTGGCCAATGGCTCGATGCCTATTTTGATCAAAATCTTATCTTCACCATCATCTTCATGGTGGGAATACCTTTAGTGGCGATACGCAATTTCATTGTTCGGATGTTACGGTTAGGAGCGAAGCACGATGATCGAAAAGACGTATCTTAGTGTCTTTGCTTATTTTTGGCCGGTGGCCATCCTCATTGGTGTCGCGCATTATGCGCTTGGACTTTGGGTGCTTGAAGCCGATCCTTTGGCCCTTGCGCTCAGTTATCTCTTAGGTGCGACCGTCAGTATGATGTTGATGTCACATAATTATAAAAGTCTTTTAAAGACCACCGAACAAACGCCGCATAAACTTAGTAAAGTCACCACACGTAATTATTTATTTCGTTATCTCTTTTACGCCTTTATCATTACGTTGGCGTTTCTCCATCCGTTTTTAATCGTTTGGCCTGTGTTTTTAGGTCTACTCACGTTCAAATTTGTTATGATGGTCACGTTCATCGTGGCTTCAAGGAGGGATGATTATGGGTGACATTATCCATGTCACATGGCGCTTTACAGAACTGTCTGCGAACGTCAAACACAGCGTCTTCATCATCTTAGTCTTAATGGTTGGCGCCATCCTCATTGGTCGCCGATTTGATTCGATGAATGCGGCAGATAAACCGTCTAAAGGACTCGTGCTGGTGATCATGTTGGTATCGACGCTCAACAACTTCATCAAAGAATTTTATGGTCGTCACTGGAAAACCTTTGCGCCGTTGTTGTTGTCGATTTTGGTCTATTTAGTGTTTGCGAATACCGCATCCCTTTGGGGCTTAGCGACACCGCTATCGAACATCAATGTGGCGTTAGCGTTTAGTTTATTTGCTTTTTTGACGATACAATTCAGTGCGCTATGGATTCATAAGCCGCTGCAACGCATCAAAAACTTATCCTCACCAACGCCGTTTTTGTTGCCTTTAAACTTGGTCGGTGAAATTTCGACCCCCCTCGCGATGGGCTTACGTTTATTTGGTAACTTACTCAGTGGTGCGGTCATTGGGGTGTTGATCTATTCACTCTTTGGCGGATCGTTGATTTTTGGGAACTTGGCGAATGTGTTCTTAACGGTCGTTTTATTACACCCAGTTTTCAACATCTTTTTTGGCGCCATTCAGGCGTTTGTCTATTTCATGTTGCTCACCATTTTCTTATCGATGGCCATCGAAGATAGCGAACCGGCTTAATCGATAAGATTGAAATAAAAATAAAAACTAAAACAAATTCATAGGAGGAAACATCATGGAATTAGTAACAGGAGCAGAATTTATTCGTGCGATGGCACTATTAGGCGCGGGCATCGCCATGGTTGCAGGGATTGGTCCCGGGATCGGACAAGGCTTTGCGGCAGGGAAAGCGGCTGAAGCCGTAGGACGTCAACCAGAAGCTAGTGGTAAAATCACCATCACCATGCTTGTCGGTCAGGCGATGGCAGAAACCACCGGTCTTTACGCGTTAATCATTGCCTTTATTTTAATTTTCACCACCACCGTATAAAACAACTAGATGGGAGGCAAGAAGATGGGACTCTTAATGGAAACATCTTTTGCACAACGCTTAGCCGAAGCCATTGACAATTTAGTCAGCGACGGCATCATCATCAACCCTGTGGAAATGGGGATTCAGCTGGTTGCAACGGTGGTCTTGATTTTCGTTGTGAAGCATTTCTTTTGGGAAAAAGTGACCGCGTTCATAGAAGAACGCCAAGCCATTATTGACAAAGATCTCAATCAAGCCGCAGCGCTTAAAGAAGCTTCAAACGAGCTTAAACTTGAAGCTGAACATGAGCTTGAAGAAGTTCGTAAAGAAGCGAAAACAATCTTGGATAATGCAAAAAATCAAGCCGCGGATCAAAGTCGCCAACTCTTAGCGAAAGCCAAAGATGAAGCGGCGTCAATTAAGAAAAGTGCGCAGCGTGATTTAGCCCAAGAAGTGGAGTTAGCACGTCGTCAACTCCGTCAAGAAATCATCGAAGTAGCCATGGAACTGAGTGAGCGTGTCATCGCTCAAGAAATCAGTGAAGACACGTATGAGCGTCTCATTGATGAAGCCATCGAGGCAGTGAAACAATCATGAGTGCGATTAGTGAACAATACGCCCTCGCGCTTTTTGGCCTCGCTAGAGAACAAGACAGCTTAAGTGACACCCAAACCTTGGTCACCTCTTTTGTGTCGGTCTATTTGGAGCAAAAAGCCTTTTTTGATCATCCAGGCGTCGGGCGAAAAGATAAAATCAAGGTGTTATCACAAGCCTTTACAGAAGGTCTTTTTACCGATTTTCTTGGCGTCTTGATTGAAAACAATCGTTTAAACTTGATCCCTGACATTGCGCAGGACTTAGACCGTTTAATCGAACAACAAGAGGCCAAAATGTCGGTGACGGTGACCAGTGCCAAACCGCTCAATGAAGCGCGTCAGAAGCAAATTCAAGCACAATTACAAAAACAATATAACCGCCACGTCATCTTGGATGTGATTGTGGATGAGTCGTTGATTGGGGGCTTGCGGTACACGTTTGATGGCAATGTATTAAATGATACAGTGACGCAAACGTTACGCAACATCCAACAACGCTTGGTTAAATAAGTAGGTGAAACGATGAGCAAAATCAATCCTGTTGAAATTAGCGCTCTCATCAAAGAGCAAATTAAACACTACAGCAAAGACATCAAAACGGACCAAGTCGGCACCGTCATCAGTGTCGGCGATGGGATTGCCTTGGTACATGGTTTAGATGAAGCCATGAGTGGGGAATTGTTACGTTTTGATGGCGACATTTACGGCATGGCTTTAAACTTAGAAAAAGATCATGTTGGGGTCATCATC
>SKKW01000075.1:0-5410 GCA_007123535.1 Candidatus Izemoplasma sp.
ACCTCATCAGGATTAACGCCTTTGTTAGGTTCTTTACCCAATTCTTTTTTAATTGCATCTTGGACTGCAGGAATACGGGTAGAACCCCCAACCAAAATAACTTGATGTAAATCGTTGTTGGTGAGTTTGGCGTCTTTTAACGCTTGACGCACGGGACTCATCGTGCGTTCAACGAGGTCTTCAGTTAACTCATTGAACTTCGCACGGCTTAAGTTTAAGTCTAAATGGAGGGGGCCCTCAGAACCCACGGTGATGTATGGTAAAGATACAGAGGTTTCAGAAACGCCAGATAAATCACGTTTCGCTTTTTCAGCCGCATCTTTAATGCGCTGCATCGCCATTTTATCTTTCTTTAAATCAACGCCTTGATCGCGTTTAAATTCACTGACTAGATACTCAATCACACGCTCATCAAAATCATCGCCGCCTAAACGGTTATCGCCGGCGGTTGAGATGACTTCAAACGTGCCATCGGATAATTCTAAGATTGAGACGTCAAAAGTCCCTCCACCAAGGTCAAAGACTAAGATGGTTTGATCTTTTTCAGTTTTGTCGATGCCGTACGCTAAAGCTGCGGCTGTGGGTTCGTTAATAATGCGTTTAACATCTAAACCGGCAATTTTACCTGCGTCTTTAGTGGCTTGTCGTTCTGCATCGTTAAAGTATGCAGGCACGGTAATGACGGCTTCGGTGACTTTTTCACCCAAATAGCTTTCCGCCGTCGCTTTGAGGTTTTGTAAAATCATCGCACTGATTTCTTGAGCCGTATATTCGCGGCCATTGGCTTTGACTTTTTCAGTGGTTCCCATTTTACGTTTTATCGAGGTGATGGTTTCTGGGTTGGTTACGATTTGACGTTTCGCAACTTCACCAACTTGGATGTCACCTTTTTTAAATGCGACCACACTAGGCGTGGTTCTTCCACCTTCAGGGTTTGGGATAACTTTCGCTTCGCCGCCTTCCATCACGGCGACACATGAGTTCGTGGTTCCTAAATCGATTCCAATCATTTTTGGCATAGTAATCGTCTCCTTTTATCGTTATTCGCTTACTTTGACCATGGTGGCTCTGAGTAAACGTTCTTTGAATTTATAGCCTTTTTGAAACTCTTGAATCACGGTTTGATTCGGAAATTCATCGTGCGCTTCGGTCATAACTGCTTCGTGTAGATTAGGATCAAACGGTTTTTCAAGCGCTTCTATGATCTCTAGTCCTTCAGATTTTAGCGCATCCAATAAGTTTTTATGAATGATTTCAAAACCCTTTAAAAAGGGTTGAAACGCCTCTTTTTGGCCTTCGTTCGTGAGGGCAGCTTCTAGATGATCAATGACAGGTAAAATCTTTTTCATTAGATCGGCGTTCGCATACTGTCGGTCTTTAATCTTTTCTTCCGTCATACGTCGCTTGAAGTTTTGCAGCTCTGCTTGGTTTCTGAGCAGTTGATCTTTGTACTCAGTCACGGTTTGTGTCAACTGTTCAATTTGTGTCTCTAACGCTTTAATTTTTTCCGTTTGTGTGGGCTTCTTAGACTTTGTTTTTTTATCTGATTTCGGAACTTTTTGAGCACTTGAATCGTCTAAGATGTCGCTTTCTTTTTCCTCTTCCGGGGTGGGCTCAAGCACCTTGTTTTCTTTGTCGTTCATGATGCCTCCTTATGATTTGTGATAAAGTTTTGAAATGTGTGCCGCTAAATATTTCAATAACGGTATGACTTTTTGATAATCCATTCGGGTTGGCCCGACAACCGCAATGGTGCCTTGTTCTTCATGACCGATGTCATAAGGAACCATCACTACCGAACAATCTTTCATCGCGGTCACTTGATTTTCGTGCCCGATGCGAACAGTCAAACCTTTGTTATCGGAGTGGTCGACCAGTTTTAAGATGTCGTTGCGTTCAAAAAAGTTCATCAACTCACGCACACGCTCTAAATCACTAAACTCAGGTTGATAAAGCATGTTGCTTTGGCCTGATAAAAAATACTTACTCTCTGCAAATTGACTAAACGCTTCTAAGAAAGCATCTAAGATACGTTCGTTATAGTCAAGCAGTTCTTTAATGGACTGTTGGCTTATTTCATAATGAAGCTTTTCACTCACTTGTCCAATGGGGACATCGATGAGGATCTCATTAAGAATTTGCACAATTTTAGTGAGTTGTTCTAAATTCACGTTTTCAGGCAGTGTGATTTGCTTACTCTCAACATGACCCAAATTCGTGATGACCAATAGCACACTCACACGCTCATATAGCGGAATGAGTTCAATCCGTTTAACTTTAGAGTTTCGCGCCTGAGGACCAAGCGCAATGGTGGTGTAATTCGTTAACTGTGACAATAAGTTAATAGCTTCTTCAATCGTATCGTCACGGTTTTTGTCACTGTCTTTAAAGAGGTTATCAATCACCTTAAGGTCAATCGTCGTATCGTCTTCTTGCATCAGCGTTTCGACATAATAATGATAGCCTTTTTCACTTGGAACACGGCCTGATGAAGAATGCGTTTTTTCTAAGTAGCCTAATTCTTCCAAATCCGCCATGTCGTTGCGAATCGTTGCAGGCGAAAAGTCGAGCAGTTTAGACAAAGTCCTTGATCCTACTGGTTCAGCGGTTTTGACAAACTCTTCGACAATCAATCTGAGGACATCTTTCTGACGTTGACTTAACATGGGAAACCCCCTTTAGCACTCGGCAATAAACAATGCTAATGACATTATAAACAACTCGAATAGCACTGTCAAGCGAAGAGTGCTAAATGCATAAAAAAAGGCAAATTTCTTTGCCTTATGGAGTCACACAAACGGGCGCTTCAGGGGTGTAGCCACGTAAATCTACGGTTACACGAGTCATGATGACGTCACTGGATGGTCGATCTTGAAACCCAGTACGGACATTGGCAATCCGATCAAGCACATCAAAGCCATCAACTAACGCACCAAACGCAGCATATTGGCCATCTAAGTGTGACGCGTTTTGATGCACGATGAAAAATTGCGATGTCGCGGAATTCATCACGTTGGTACGGGCCATCGACAAGACACCTCTGGTGTGTCTTAATGGATTGTTAAATCCGTTCGCGGAGAATTCACCGGCGATCACACAGCCTGTGTCGTCGCCCCAACCGCCTTGAATCATGAAGCCCGAAATCACACGATGAAACACTAAGCCATCATAATAGCCGTTTTCGATTAACTGGATCATGTTATTCACTGAATTTGGCGCGACCTCAGGAAAAAGTTCAAGGGTCATGGTACCAAAATCACCCACCTCGATGGTGACGCGTGGGTTTGTTTCTGATAAGAACGCTTCATAAGCGTTGAGTTCTGAATGTTCTGCCATATCAAAGGCCTCCAATTGATTAGTTAAATGATTTATTTCATCGTTCATAAATAAGCGTACGAGTACAAAACGTCCATTCAAATCATTCAATGCCTCTTGTACTTGAAAAAATTCTTGTGTGTTTTGAATCGGCGCCGTGTTCGCGATGTGTGTTTCATGCGTGGCAAGCGCGTCTTGCGCTTGATTGAAGAGTACCGAGGCTATCGTTAAAATCGCTAACAAACTAAATAAAAATATCACAAAGGTGCGCATAGTATCACTCTTTCAAGTAAGGATTATGATGTTTTTCATGAACGATGGTCGTCATCGGTCCATGTCCGGGATACACAAGGGTGTTGTCAGCGTGCGTTTGGGTCAACGCTTTAATCGTCTCTATCAGTGTCGCATAGTCACCCGTAGGTAAATCCGTGCGTCCAATATTTTCTTTAAATAACGCATCGCCACTAAACAAAACATCATCATAAGCAAAACTGACTGATCCTCTCGTGTGTCCTGGTGTATGGATCACTTTAAGATGTGTATCGCCGAGTGGAAACGTTTGGTTAGAAGCATAAGTCTGAACAAAATCTTTTTTAAAGACACGATAAGGCTCACGCATGAGTGCGCTTAAATTTAGATTAGGATCAAAGAGAAAATCACGCTCATCTGGATGAATATACACCGGGACTCTATAGGAATGAATGAGCGTATTCACCCCTTGAATATGATCGAAATGACCATGGGTCAATAAGATTGCCTTAGGTGCAAGTTGATGGGTCTTTAAATAGTCCATCATCGCAGCGGTATTCGAGCCCGGATCAATGACGTAGGTCGTTGAGCCTTCCGTGAGAATATAACTGTTCTCGGCAAACTCATTTAAAATCATCTTAAGCATCGATAACCGCCTTTAAACAGCCATAGATGCCCGCATCGTTGCCAAGGGTAGCGAGTTCAATTTGAATCAAATCACCTTGTTGGCCAAACGCTAACGATTTAAACTTTGTTTCAATTTTGGCGCGCAAGTATTCGCCCGCTTGAGACACGCCACCGCCCAAAATGAAGGCTTCAGGGTCAAACGTGACTGCGAGTATTTGTAAGGCTTTAGCCAATGTATCGGTTAAATCATCGATGACTTTCTCAGCCGCAATATCCCCTGATTTAGCCATTTCAAACACCGTTTTTGCGGAATAGGGGGCAACCAATGATGAAACATACCCTGATTCAATGTAATGTTGCGCTCGGCGTTTAATTCCTGTCGCGGAAGCGATGGTCTCTAAACAGCCTTCATTCCCACAATTACATTTGATTTTTTCAGAACTTACTTTCATATGGCCAATCTCACCACCCACACCATACGAGCCGGTCCAAATTTTACCATTTAAAATAACACCGCCACCCACACCGGTGCCTAAAGTAATCATGATGGTGTTTTGATACGCTTTCGCTGCAAAATGGGTTTCGCCTAACGCCGCCACGTTAGCATCATTGTGGACCGCGACGTTCACCTCAGGTAAACGCAAGCTAAAATAATTTACCACATCAACGGTTTTCCAATCTAGATTAACCGCACCATAGACCACGCCATCCACGACAGGCCCTGGGACCCCTAGTCCGATGCCAATCAAATCTTGTAGTGGAATCTTTTGTTCAATCGTTGACGCGATCACGTCTAGTAAATCATGCGGCTCATGGGTGATGACGGTTTCAATGCTAAACTTATCGATCAGTTCTGCGTCTTCATTAAAAAAACCAAATTTAATGGTCGTTCCTCCAATATCAACGCCAACAATGTACGCCATGACACTCACCTCTCAATTGAAAAAAAACTTCCCAGAGGAAGTTCTTTTATTTTTTCTCACGATGCATCGTTTGTTTATTGCATTTAGGACAGAATTTTTTTACTTCCATGCGTCCAGGATGCGTTTTTTTGTTTTTCGTCATAATATAATTTTCATTGTTGCACTCGGTGCAACGCAAGACAAATTGTACGCGCATAGTCTTCCTCCTTTAACACGTGAATACTTTATCATTAAGTGCTATGAAATGCAAGCAAATTTGCCTTTAAAGCACGAAATGCGGCTTGCCAGTGACGTGA
>SKKW01000020.1:0-5391 GCA_007123535.1 Candidatus Izemoplasma sp.
CAAATTAAAACTGACGTACAAGGTAAAAATTACACGGGCTTCATGAAATAGGAGGCTGTATGAAAATTTTAATCATGGGACCTCCGGGCGCAGGGAAAGGGTCTCAATCGGAACGAGTCGTGAAAGACTTCGATTTAACCAACATTTCCACCGGTGAAATGTTTCGTGAGGCTTACCGTAAGAAAACCCCTCTTGGTCTTGAAGCCATGCGCTTCATCCAAGAAGGGAACCTCGTCAGTGACGAGTTGACCAACGCTATGGTTAAAGAACGTCTCGCTCGACCCGATGCGGAACGGTGCTTTTTACTCGATGGTTATCCGCGTACCGTTGTCCAAGCGAAAGCTTTGGATGATATGCTCGCAGACATGAACTCAAAACTGACCGCAGTGATTAAAATCATCGTGCCACACTCACGCATCATCGAGCGCATGAGCGGACGACGTGTGTGTGAAGAATGCGGCGCAACCTATCATATTAAATTTAAACCCCCAAGCAAAACGAATGTATGTGACGTTTGTGGTGGTGCGTTGTATCAACGCTCAGATGACAAGGAAGATTCAGTGATGAATCGACTACGCATCTATGAAACCAAAACACGGCCCTTGACACATTACTACATGCAAAAAGGCATCTTACATAAAGTCAATGGCGATCAAAGTTTTGATGACGTTTACCGCGATCTTTACAACATTCTGAAAGGTGTCAAATGATAACCATTAAATCTGCACGTGAAATTGAACTCATGCGTCACGCAGGCCACATTGTGGCACGCGCTCACGAAGCTGTGAAACGCATCATCAACCCGGGCATTTCGACCGCGGCCATCGACGCTGTGGTTGAAGAGGTCATTCGCGCTCACAACGCGACACCCTCCTTTAAAGGATATGGTGGCTTCCCTGGGAGTGCTTGTACCTCAATTAACGAAGAAGTGGTTCATGGGATACCAAAAGCTTCCCGCGTTTTAAAACAAGGTGACATCGTTAAAGTAGACATCGGCGCGACATTTCAAGGCTATCATGGCGATAGTGCTTGGACCTATCCTGTCGGCACCATTGATGAGGTGACCGCCCAGCTTTTAAAAGTGACGGAAGAATCATTATTCGCTGGGCTTTCCAAGGCGCGGCCTAAGCATCGGTTATCCGATATCTCCCACGCCATTCAGCAACACGCCGAAGCCGCTGGCTTTAGTGTGGTGAGAGAGTTTGTCGGTCACGGGATTGGTAAAAATCTTCATGAAGATCCACAAATTCCAAACTATGGTCCCCCCAACAAAGGCCCTATTTTAAAACCTGGTATGACACTCGCCATCGAACCGATGATCAACGTCGGAAGTAAAGAAGTGCGTGTTTTAGACGATCAATGGACGGCCATTTCCATCGACCGTTCCAACAGTGCCCATTTTGAACACACGATACTCATCACCCCAGAAGGGTATGACATACTCACTCGTGTGAAGGAGGATTAAGGATGTCAAAAGAAGAGAAACTGGAATTAGAAGGCAAAGTCGTCGAAGCCTTGCCCAACACCCAATTTTTGGTGGAATTATCCAATGGGCATAAAATCGTGGCACACGTTTCAGGTAAAATCCGTATGTACTACATACGCATTCTACCTGGTGATCGCGTAACGGTAGAGCTATCACCGTACGACCTAACACGTGGCCGCATTACCTATCGTCACAAGTAAACCAATAGCCATCAAGGAGGCAAACCCGTATGAAAGTTAGACCATCGGTCAAAAAAATGTGTGATAAATGCAAAGTGATTCGTCGCAAGGGTCGCGTTATGGTGATCTGTGAGAATCCAAAGCATAAGCAAAGACAAGGTTAATTAGGAGGTGCATTCATGGCACGTATTTCAGGAATAGATATTCCTAGAGACAAACGTGTGGTTGTTTCATTAACATACATTTACGGCATCGGTAACACCGTGTCTAAACAAATCTTGGCTCAGGCCAATGTCAATGAAAACACACGCGTCAAAGATTTATCGGATGAAGAGCTTGCTCGTATCCGCGCCATCATTGAAACAGTTAAAACAGAAGGTGACTTACGTCGTGAAGTCGCATTAAATATCAAACGTTTACAAGAGATTGGCAGCTACCGTGGCATGCGTCACCGTCGTGGCTTACCGACTCGTGGACAAAACACGCGTAACAATTCAAGAACGCGTAAAGGTCCGAAAAAAACGGTTGCCAATAAGAAGAAATAGGAGGTGCATGTATGGCACGTAAAGTAACCAGAAAACGTCGTGTGCGTAAGAATATTCCTGCGGGAATCGCGCACATACATTCAACGTTTAATAACACTATCATTACTATCACCGACCCATCTGGCAACGCCATTGCTTGGACCAGTGCGGGCGCTTTAGGGTTTAAGGGGAGTCGTAAATCGACACCTTATGCCGCGCAAATCGCCTCTGAAGCATGCGCTAAAGCAGCGATGGATCACGGCGTACAACGCGTCGAAGTATCCGTTAAAGGACCCGGCCCTGGCCGTGAAGCAGCCATTCGTTCATTACAAACCGCGGGTTTAGAAATCACCGCCATTCGCGATGTAACCCCAGTTCCACATAACGGTTGTCGTCCCCCAAAACGCCCTCGTGGCTAATGATTTAACCGAACTAAGGAGGTTGCTACATTGAAAAACCTGAAATTTGTAAAACCGAACACTCGAATCATCAGCCAAGATGGCAAACCCATTGAACCTTTACGTGGTAAAAAAGACGTCACATTTGATGCAGGCGAAGAATTTATCACGAAATCAACGTTTGAGATCAGTCCTCTTGAACGTGGCTATGGGATTACGCTAGGCAACGCATTACGTCGTATTTTACTTTCTTCACTCCCAGGCGCGGCGATTGTAAACTGTCAAATCGAAGGTGTTCAACACGAATTTACTGCGATTGATGGTGTCGTTGAAGACGTCACAAGCATCGTGTTAAACTTAAAAGATGTCATTTTAGTCATCGACTCAAAAGATCCCGAAGCACAAAGAGAGTTAGAAGTTGATGTTGAAGGTCCTAAGACCATTACCGCTAAAGACATTAAGCTTCCCTCAGATGTTCGGATCATCAACCCTGATCAACCGATTGTTGAAGTCACACGCGGACGTTTCCGCATGACGATGACGGCGCGCCGTGGCACAGGGTATGTGAGTGCAGAAGAAAACAAAAAATTTGCCCAAAATCTTGTGGGTAAAATCGCCATCGACAGCATCTACACACCTGTACTACGTGTGATGTATGACGTGGATAAAACGCGTTATGATGGTGAAGCGGATTACGATAAACTCAACATTGAAATCGAAACCAACGGTTCAATGAGTCCGCAAGAAGCGTTAGGCATCGCCGCAAAAATGATGATTAATCATCTTGAAGTGATGGTGGAACTCTCAGAAAAAGCCCCCGAAGAAGACTACATGATTGAGACCGAAACCTCACAAAATTCGTTGGTTCTTGAAATGCCCATCGAAGATCTTGATTTATCAGTGAGAAGTTACAACTGTTTGAAACGTGCCGGCATTAACACGGTCGACGAACTCGCTCAAAAAACCGAAGAAGACATGATGAAAGTTCGTAACCTTGGTAAAAAGTCGCTCAAAGAAGTCAAACAGAAACTTGAGGATTTAAGCCTCTCACTCGCAAAACACTCATAGGAGGAAGTTATGGCTGGATATTCAAAACTTAACCGCCGGAGTGACCAAAGAAAAGCAATGCTTCGTGATTTAGTAACACAACTCATCATTCACGAACGCATTGAAACAACTGCGACCAAAGCAAAAGAATTGCGTCGTCTTGTTGAAAAAATGGTCACCTTAGGCAAAAAAAATACGTTAGCATCCCGTCGTGCAGCCGCACAAACCGTACGTTTCTTAGACGCTTCAGAAGACCAAAACGCTTTACAAAAGCTCTTTTCTGAAATTGCCCCACGTTATCAAGAACGTCAAGGCGGATACACTCGTATTTATAAAATTGGCCCTCGTCGTGGAGACGCGACTGAAATGGCCATCATCGAATTTGTTTAACAAACCATGCGAGCGCAAGCTCGCATTTTGTTTGAGCCGACAAAATCATCGAAATTTGATATAATAAGGCGCACAAGTTGAGGTGACCATGGAGACGATCATAAAAGTCGAAAACGTCAGTTTTCGCTATAACAAACAACAACAAGCCATCCACGATTTAAGTCTCGACGTCCATCGTGGCGAATGGCTCAGCATTTTAGGCCACAACGGGAGTGGGAAGTCCACGTTATCCAAACTGTTGATTGGCTTATTAAGAGCACAAAGCGGCTCCATCGAAATCGATGGGGACCTTTTGCGTCCTGAAACGGTTCAAACGATTCGTCAAAAAGTGGGCATTGTTTTTCAAAATCCTGACAATCAATTTGTCGGGGTCACCGTAAAAGACGACATCGCGTTTGGGCTTGAAAATTTACAAGTGGAACGTCAAGAGATGTTACGCCGTATTCACACGTATGCTGAAAAAGTCGGGATGGAAGATTACTTAGAAAAAGAACCTTCGGCGCTCTCTGGTGGTCAAAAACAACGCGTCGCCATCGCCGGTATTTTGGCGATGCAGCCTAAAATCATCATCTTCGATGAAGCGACCTCGATGCTTGACCCCAAAGGCCGCGAGATGATGTTAGAATCGATGAAAGCGTTGAATGAAGAAGGCACAACCATCATTACGATTACACATGATCTCAAAGAAACGGTGTTTTCTGACCGTGTGCTTGTGTTAAAACAAGGCTCTGCCCTAGCGATTGGGACACCAAAAGACATCTTAACCAACGAACCCCTCTTAATAGAAGCACAACTTGAGCTGCTTAAACCCCTAGCTCTGGCGTCCGCATTAAAGCGTCAAGGGACTTTAGATGAAAAGGTGGCGTCTTTCCTATGGGCATTAAATTTGACCATGTAAGTTATCTTTACCAAGCCATTAATAATCAAGGGTATTTAGCGCTCAACGACATCAGTTTAAACATTAAACCTGAAGGGGAACTGATTACCTTAATTGGTGAAACGGGGAGTGGGAAATCGACCTTAGTTCAACATATGAACGCGTTGTTGATTGCGAACCGAGGCACCGTTTCCATCTTTGATGTGCCCTTTAATCAAGAAACAAAGAAAAATAAAAACATTAAAAAGAACCCGATTCGTAAAAGGGTTGGCTTAGTGTTTCAGTTTCCTGAGTACCAACTGTTTGAAGAAACGGTTGAAAAAGATTTGATGTTTGGACCCAAAAATTTTGGGGTTTCCGATGAAGAAGCAAAGCGCTTAGCCGCCCAAATGATCGAAGTCGTTGGTTTAGACGCATCGTACTTATCACGTTCACCCTTTAACTTGAGTGGTGGAGAGAAAAAACGGGTTTCCATCGCCGGTATTTTAGC
>SKKW01000129.1:0-5365 GCA_007123535.1 Candidatus Izemoplasma sp.
AGTCCTGCCGGTTTGTTAATGATGAGGAGATGCTCATCTTCAAAGACACAATCCAGGGGAATGTCGGCGGGCGTTAAGGTTAATGGTTTCGCCTCAGGCACCGAGAGTTCAATCGCATCATCCACTTTAACTTTATAAGAGGCTTTTGTTTGAACCGTCCCATTGACACGAACATACCCTTCTTCAATCCATCGTTGAATCGTCGTTCTGGTTTCCTCAAAACGATGCATCAACGTTTTGTCGAGTCGCTCTAAGGCTTCTTCTGCGGTAATTTTAATTTCAAGCACCATCGGTAACCCTCCGTTTATCAAAAAACACTAAATCAATCGCAAAAAGCGCCACCCCGATGGTTAACGCCATGTCCGCGACATTAAATATCGGGAAATCGTAGGTGAAAATATAGACATCAATAAAATCAATGACATAACGAAAGCGGACTCGGTCGATAAAATTACCAATGGTTCCACTTATCAGTAACACCAATGCGAGGGAATAAAATGGTTTGGTTTTAAACGCATTATCTTTCGCCCAGTAAGTAAATACGGCGAGCGCCGCAAACGTGATGAGCACAAAAAAGTAAAACTGTCCTTCAAGTAACCCCCAAGCGGCACCAGGGTTAATATGATAGCGCAAGTATAAAAAAGAGGGGATAAGTTCGATGGCTTCTCGCCCTTGCAAGGTGGCTTGAGCCAACCATTTGGTCCATTGATCAAGCGCAATCAGGCCCATCACAATCAGGAATGAAACGGTATGAGTTTTCACGAAAATGCTCCTTTATAGCAATCTAAGCGGTAGATAATGAACTAAAAAACTGCCCAAGACAATCAGACCAAGAAGGGCCCCAAGCGCAAGTTTCATAGTTCTCGCTTTCGTTGGTTTGTTAACGATCAAATGATAGGTGAGGATCAGCTGTAACACTAACCCTAAAAGCAGTCCATACCCATACACTTCGACGCGTCGAATGTCAATCAAGATTAAGTTGATGAAGAGCGCGTACCAAGGTAAAAAAAACAACAAACCGATCAAGACACGCTGAACACGTTTAAGCCATAGCATCATGAGTCCACCCCTGCCCGTGCTCTCAAAGCATCTAACGCCTCTTGGAAAGTTTCCACAGGCACTAACTCAAACGAAGGATTCTCCAACCGATCGTACACGGCCCGAGCTTGTTCGTAATTGGTCCCTTGTGGCACAAAGAATACATCAACTTGGTCTAAATAAGCGGTGTAGATTTTTTGTTCTATCCCACCTACGCTGCCCACACGACCATCGATTAAGATGGTGCCTGTGCCAGCCACAATCAGGTCCCGACTAAGTCCTTGTTCACTTAGTAGGTCATACACGTAAAGCGTCTGCATAAGCCCACTGCTGGGTCCGCCGACTAAGTTTTCTCGCACCTGAAAGGTGAGCCCAAGAGATGTGATGTCATAATAGCGACTAATGACTAAACCAAAACGACAATCTTCTTCCGCTTGTCTCACGATTGCGTAAGTTCTTTGTTCACCTTCATGTGTTAAGACTTCAAACACAGCTTCTTCACCACACTCGGTTAAAGCGATGCCTTCAAAAATATCCTCAACACCATTGACCGTTAATATTCGGTCACCAATGTTTAAGCGAGGTTCTGATATAAAATTAAAAATCAATGACACTAAATAATGCTCTTCATAGGTGATCGGTAGCCCTAACGACTCAAACACGGTAATGATGGACGCATCAATGGCGGTGTTACGAGCAATTTGACCACTTCTGAATTGATCGGGGGTGGAAATGCCACGGGCGCTTTCAGGCAATGGTTCAACACGTACATAAGGCATAAACTGCGCCAGTATAAATTGAAATATCGTGGGACGATCGATGGACATGACATACACCGCAAAATAGCGTGGGACTTCCTCGGTATCCACATCAAATTGGATAAACGAATCGATGGGTTCTATGTTACCAGGCGCACTGAGGCGGTAGTCGATGCGATGCACCAAAATAAACATTGTAAAAAGATAGATAAGTCCTAACCAAACAGCCCCTACAAAAAGCCACTTACGTTGTTTCACGGTCACACACCACACGCAATGGTGGGAGCTTTCTTAAGGTGACATTCGCATCTTGTAACATCCGTTTAGAGGCCACGAACGATGCTTGTTCTTGATACTTATCTTCAATATACACAATCTCTTTAACGCCACTTTGAATGATCAGTTTAGAACATTCATGACACGGAAACAACGTGACATAAAGCGTCGCGCCTCGTAAAGAGGTGGTACTGTTTAATATCGCATTTGGTTCCGCATGGACTACATAGGGGTATTTGGTGTTTAAAAAATCGCCTTCATTTTCCCATGGGTAAAGATCGTCATCAAGCCCTGTAGGTAATCCATTGTAGCCAATGCCTACGATGCGTTTAGCCTCATTCACTAAACACGCCCCTACTTGTGTGTTTGGGTCTTTAGAGCGTTGTGCGGAAAGTAAGGCGACGCCCATAAAATAGTCATCCCACGATAAATACGATTGGCGTTTCATCGCTTGTGACTCACATTCTTGACAGTGCCTAAATTGACATGACAATACCCACCAGGGTTTTTAGCTAGATAATCTTGATGATAAGGTTCAGCCAAGTCATAGCGGACACCATCTTTGATTTCGATGACAATGGGTTTAAGGTAATCTAATTGTTTATGCGCGATAAATGCTTTAAGATCTGTGACTTCATCAGAGCTTAAATTATAAAAGCCACTTCGGTACTGACGACCGATGTCGGGTCCTTGTCGATTGACAGCGGTCGGATCAACAATGTTAAAGTAATGTTCTAAAAGCACCGTAAATGGAAGTTCACGTTCATCATACGTCACTTCAACTGCTTCAACATGCCCGCTTGCAGCACATACCTGTTCATAAGAAGGCGTCGGAAAAGGTCCATCTGCGTACCCTACAGACGTTTCTTTCACACCTTCAACAAGTTTAAAGTAGGCTTCAACACCCCAAAAACATCCACCTGCAAAGATTACTTTTTTCATGTAATATCACGTCCTATGATATGTTGGATGGCCACGCTTGCAGCCATCAGGCCTGCGCTTGCAGGCGCAAAAATACTGGAGGCGACACAGCCTCGTCCCGCCGTTTCAACTTCATGTGCTTGTTCATTAAATATGACACGAATGGCTTTACGTTTCGGATGATGCCGGAAATGATGTCTAAGCTTACGTGCAATCGGATCTTGATACGTTTGATCTAATCGACAAATCTTAATACCTTGTGCACTTAAGCGATTGCCTTGACCAAGCACACTGATAAAAGGAATGTCTCTTTTCAAGGCTTCTTCAATCAAATCTTGTTTTTGGCGAACTTGATCGATCGCATCCACAATAAAATGATACGGTTCACTTAAGAGCCTTTCTTTGGTGGTCTCTTCGTAGCGAACTTGATGGGTTTTAACCTTGATGTTAGGATTGATCTTTTTGGCGTGTTCTGCCAACCAGGTGACTTTCGGTTCCCCAATCGTCTCTTCAAACGCCATCAGCTGACGGTTTAAATTGCACGCATCCACCACATCGGGATCGACCAGCGTCAGCGTACCAACGCCAGAGCGAATCAGCGCTTCTACGACGTAAGATCCCACACCGCCACACCCGATGACAAGAATGTGAGCTTGTTCTATTTTTTGCATGCCTTCAAGGTCAACTAAAGGCAATAAACGTCTAAAACTCATGCGTCATTCCTCATAAACAACGGCACCTTATAAATGGTTTTACCCATTTGATAAAGTCCGTAGTAAAAAATGATGACTAAAGGGATGATAATGAGTAAAAAGTAGTCTGTCACTGGCAGAAATGCATCTAGCATTAAAAACGTACCTACCAGTCCAAAACCTGTAATTAAAAAGGTCCATGCGTATTCCTTACGGTAATTCAGTTTTAATTGTTTAGACCACACTGCGTAGCGTCCATACAAAATGGCACCAAAGATGAGTCCAAGGATGAGCATCGCGACACTGCCCACTAAAAGTACGCGCAATGGTGTAAATACGACTAAGTGTTCAAACGCATAAGAAAGCGCAAAAGTGATGGGTATCACAAAAAAGGTCATCACAATGCTCAACGTCAAACGAGCGTGCCAAAGGGTGATGATTTTCACGAAGCCTCAGCCTCAGCTTCTTCTTTAAACAAGCGAATACGCTCTTTGGCGTCCTCTCTTTGTTCTAAGAAGAACGTAATCAACACACGTGTGGTGGCAGCAAGCGGTGCTGCAAATAAAATACCCACGAGACCAAATAAACTACCGAAGAATAAAATCGATAAGATAATGAGCATCGGATGGAGTTTGATTTGTTGACCAATGATGATGGGTTGAAACACATTGGCTTCGATGAATTGAAGCACAACGTGCATCCCTAAAATCACAAAGGGGTTCGGCCCTTGTGGCGAGACTAACGTATAAAGGGCCACGGGCAACATGGCGATCAAAACCCCAAAATAAGGAATCACGGTGAGCAGTCCCACCAGTAACCCAAAGAAATAGAAATACTCAATCCCCATCACACGGAACAATATGGTTGAAACTGCACCAAATGAAAGCATCAACAGCAGTTGCCCTCGAATGTATGCTCCCACCGTCGTGTTCAGTCTTCCACCGAGCACACTTAGTTGTTTGCCTTGGCGTTTAGGCCACAGTTTCGTCATCGTATGATTGACATTCTCATAATCTAGAAGATAAAACAACAACAAGATTGGTAAGACAATAAAATAAGTAATCGAACCGATGAAGGTGTTAGGTAAAAGCTGCCCGAGCGTTGTTGCAAAGCCCTCAATCGCTTGAACAAATACGTTGCTCGCAAGTAAATTCTCTAAAAAGAACTCATAAACCGCTTCACCAAAGAGAAACTGATCGCGAAAAGGCCCACTAAAATACTGCACAATGAGTGGGTAATCGGTTTCAAAGAAATAATTAAATTCGCGCGACAACGGAGGAATGATTAACCAACTAAACCCTGCAATAAACGCGAGAAATAACGTAAAAACGATGCCCACAGCAACCGGTCTTGGACGGATGCCTTGTTTTTCTAAAAGGCGCATCGCTGGATACAAAATCAGAGAAAGCAACCAAGCCACAAGCAACGGCACAAAGACCACTCTAAAGGCTCTAGCAAAAATACTGAAAAAGTTTGAAAACAGCGTTAATAAATACACAAACACGAGCAACGAAATCAGTAATGCCATGATTTTCAGTGCACGATTTAAGACTTTATCACTCAAAAACGGTTTTTCTTTGGCCATAAAATCACTCCTTAGCGTTATTATAGCATGTTATGACTTAAGTTTAAGTGCACGCAACGTGACCTCATCGAGCGTTGATGGGGCTTCTGTCATCA
>SKKW01000011.1:0-5295 GCA_007123535.1 Candidatus Izemoplasma sp.
AAGGCGTAAGAGAAATCTCTCAGTCCTGTGATGACCGGCGGTAAATCTTCTCTCACGGTGACATTGACGACACGTGTACCCACCCCGCCATTCTTATCGATGGCGGTATAAGTAATCGCGTAGACACCCGGCGTTCTTAAGTCGATATTTCCGAGGTCCCACGTGACACGATCGGTCACATCGCCATCTTCTGGGTCTGTCGCACTGAACGCTGTTAGCTTTTCGTTAAACTCTGTAAAATCGTGTTGCCATACGGTGAAATCAGTTTGGTTTATAACGGGTGATTGGTTGGGAACAACCACAACGGTCATTTCAAAAGAAGCGCCATTCCCATCCATATCGAAAACGCTATAGACGAGGACATAAGAGCCTAATTGATTCACTAGGACAGTGCCAAAATCTCTCACAATGTCGTCGCTAATATCGATGCCCTCAACATCCACCGCCCTCACAAAATGGTCAAAGTTGGGTAAACCGTCAGTGTACCCTTCGAGTGTGAGCGGGACTTCAATTTCGCCCTGGGCGTTTGTGACCCCATCGATGATGGATAGCGCTGGTGGAGTTTGAGTAAAAACACGTACTGTGATGGTTTGCACGGTTTCGCGTCCGTCACTGTCGCTCACGCGGTAAGTGAGGGGATACTCGCCTCGTAGGTTGACATTCACCGTGCCCTCCACTTTGAGTTCATCGGTGAGATTGCCGTCATAGTAACTTGTAACAGTAATGCCTTGCCGATCATTGAACTCACTACCTAATAATATCCGTTGGTTGTTAAGTCCGGAAATTTGTGGCTCATGCGGAACCACAGTCACGATTCGGAGTTGAGTTCCAAATTCAGGAGCATTATTTTGACATTCATTATCGCTATTTCGACAATATTTCTGTCTAGGGTATTGGTACTCAACCTCATACGTGCCGGGAACGTTGACATTGACATTATTACGACTTATTGTGACCTCATCTGTAATATCTCTTAGCGTTCTATTCGAAGCGGTGGCATCAACAAGATTTAAACTAATGCCTTCCATGGGATCGAAGGGTGTGCCCACAACAATTGTTGTGTCAGAAAAACCTTCGTAATCATACCACCTTGTTAGACAACCCGATAAAAACGTTATTGATGAAAAGATAAAGAACAACATAAACCATCTGCGCATATAAACACTCCAAGCGTTCGACTTTGTTAAATTTATCTTAATTTAGCATAAAAATGAATTTTTGTTGAAGGTTTTGCAACTTTTTTTGATATTCAAAGCAATGATCGGTCAACCTCATTCATGTTCAAAAAAAACCACCCGCGCTGGGTGGTTTAATTGTGATGATAGAGTAAGGTGATTTTCGTTAATGCATAAACTCTCTACGGTTTGTAAAACACATCGTGATGCCATACTCTTTACACGCATCAATACTTTCTTTATCGTTGATGGACCCACCGGGTTGAATGATGGTTTTAATGCCATGCTGTGCGGCCAGTTCAACGGTGTCTTTAAACGGGAAGAAGCCATCACTGGCTAAGATGGCACCTTGTGCTTTTTCACCTGCTTGTTCTAGTGCGATTTTAGCTGCGCCAATGCGGTTCATCTGACCGGCGCCAACGCCAAGCGTTTGATAATCTTTCACAATCACAATCGCGTTGGATTTCACGTGTTTGACAATGTTATAGGCAAAGCGCATCTCTTCCATCGTCTCAAACTCAACGGGCTCTAAACCTTCAAGTTGTTCAAGATCAAACGTCACATCGTCTTTGGTTTGCACTAAAACGCCCCCTGTCACACTGCGTAAATGGGCTTCTTGAGTATGAGGGCCTGTGAGGTAACTTAGGACTCTTAAATTCTTTTTCTTCTTTAAAAGAGTTAGGGCGTCCTCGTCATAGTCGGGCGCTAAGATGACTTCTAAGAACAGTTCGTTAAGTTTTTCAGCTAACGCGAATGATACGGGGCGGTTGAGCGCGACAATCCCGCCAAAGATGGAGACCGGATCGGCTTGATAGGCTTTTTCATACGCTTCTTCAATGGTGTCGGCTTGTGCGACACCACAAGGATTGGTGTGTTTGATGGCGACCGCCGTAGGTTGTTCAAATTCTAAGATGAGGCCTAAGGCCGCATCCCCATCTAAGATGTTGTTATAGGAGAGGGGCTTGCCGTGACGTTGTTTGGCTGAGGCCATGCTGTAAGTGGTTTGTTTGGTTTCATAAAAGGCCGCTTTTTGATGGGGGTTTTCACCGTAACGTAACACTTCTTTGAGATCGCCTTTTAAGTGGAGCTTTTTAGGAAAAGGCTCTTCGTAAAAATAACTGACGATCTCCATGTCGTATTCAGCGGTGGACAAAAAGGCTTTCGCTGCCAGTTGTTTTTTAAAGGGTTCAGGCACGTCGCCATCCGGCCCCATCATGGAAACAAACAGCTCATAATCGTCTGGGTCACTTAACACGCTTACGTGTTGATGGTTTTTAGCCGCGCTTCTTAAGAGGGCTGGACCGCCAATGTCAATGGCCTCGGTGATGGTGTCTTCATCGTCGGTATTGTTTTTGGTTTCTGAAAAACGATAAAGGTTCACCACGACTAAATCGATGCTCATGATGAGGTTTTGATTGGCTTGAATTTGGTGTTGTTTGTTGTCGCGTTTATAAAGAATGCCACCGTGGATGATGGGATGCAGTGTTTTCACTCGCCCATCGAAGAGTTCATCCACCCCTGTGATGTCTTCCACTTTTTCGGCGGGAATCCCTGCTTCAATAAGGGTTTGATAAGTGCCGCCTGTTGATAAAATTCGGTAGTAAGGCGCAATGGCTGCCGCAAAAGCAACAAGGCCAGTTTTATCCGTGACGCTAAGAAGTGCTTGTTTCATAGGAGTCCTCCTTTAGTAATCTACATGCACTAGTCTATCACAACGAACTAGGTTTGTGTCCCCCTTCATGGCTAGTTAATTTAGAAACTTTGCAAAACACTCAAAATTATCAATATAATGTATAGTTTTCAAAAAACCTATGGTACAATGGATGAGCTTAAGTAAGTTCACACGATCCCTCACGCATCGATTTCAGATTCGTGAGCTTTTTTTGCCCAAAATATCTTATTTTAGGAGGATTTGCTTATTCAACCTTTAACCCCTCGCCCAGTCTTGGGCCCCACGTTTCAAGACATCATCGGTCTCAAACAAGAAGTCGAAGCGCTTAAAACCTTTGTCGAGATTTTGCGCGACAGTGCGCGTTATGAAGCCTTAGGCGCATCGTTGCCCAAGGGCCTCATCTTACACGGTCCCCCAGGGACCGGTAAAACGCTGATTGCCCGCGCCTTACAAACCGAAACACAATTGCCCTTTTACCCGCTTGACGCGGGGGATGTGTTGTATCAAGACGATGAAAACATCACCTTCAAACGGCTGGTGGATGTCTTTAAAAAAGCGGCTGAAGCCGCCCCCTCGGTCATCTTCATTGATGAAATTGAAACCTTTCTTGGATTAAATGATTATGGCCCAGGCGACTTAACCACCTTAAATCATTTACTGAAACTGATGGATGGCTTTTATCCGAGTGATAAAGTCATTGTCTTAGCGGCCACCAATGATTTAAGCAAGCTGCCTTATTCACTCTTAAGACCAGGCCGGTTTGATAAACACATCGCTTTAACGTATCCAAACGCTGAAGCGATTGAACATGCGGTTAGAACGTACGCTAAAGCGTTTAAGTTTGCGCCAAACCTATCGATGAAGCGCATCACCGATGTGTTTGCGAATCTTACCATTGCGGAAATCAAGCATCTCATGAACGATGTCTTAATTGACCTTATCCAATCACACCAAAAGACGATTGAAGAAAGACACATCATCGACGCCATCGATAACTATCATTTGGGTCTTCATCAAAACGACATCCCTAGACACGATGACCTCACCAAGCGCATCGCTTATCATGAAGCGGCCCACGCGGTGTTGCATGCGACGTTTGGCACCCTCGATACCATTGCCCGCATCAGCATCGTGGCGCATGCAAATTCTCAAGGCCATGTGCGCATTCTAGACGATGTTCATCGTGACGATACGCAAAAAGCTTTAGAAAATCAAATGACGACGTTACTGGCTGGGTATGCTGCAGAACAACATTTCTTTGATGAAACCAGCGCAGGGTGCCGTCAAGATTTAAAGCGTGCCACCCAGATTGCGACTAAGATGGTTCGCTACTATGGGATGAACGATTTAAACATCCCTAGATTTTTCCGCTCGGGTGACCGCTTTATGCCACAGCCTTTAAGTGCTGACCTTGAAGCGATGCTCGATGACAACATCAACCGACTTTTAAAAGACGCGCTCGAACGGGCTCGTCATCTAGTTGCCTTAGAAGAAAAGACCATCACGCGTGTGGCTCATGCTCTCATTGAACGCAAGGTGTTGGTATTAGATGAGTTCAAAGCCCTTTTAGATGATAACGTGACACAGTAAATTAAAGGCGCTACGGCGCCTTTTAATTTTTCTTTCACGTTACATAAAAACCGTGTATGATAAATCTAACGTTAAAGAGGGTGAGAATGATGTTAGGACAAAACATTAAACAACATCGCATCAAACATCAATGGAGTCAAAAAACGCTCGCCAACAAACTCTATGTCTCACCCTCGACTATTTCAAATTGGGAACGAGATGAGTTTGAGCCTTCCGCTGAGTTGATTGAAGCCTTAGCAAAACTCTTTGGTGTCACACCGAATGCGCTGTTTGGTCATGAAGAAACCGCCAAGATGGAATCGTTCAAAACGTATCAAATCCGTGAAGTATCCCTAGATACATCGATCAAGCAACGGAGCTTAGTCGTGTACTTTTTTGTGATGAGCGGACTGTTAATGCTGTTTTCAAGACAACTGTTTGAAGCGCTTTGGATGTTAGGGATCGTGTTGCTGATTGTGATTGAAGTATTAGGGGCGTCTTCACGTTCGACTAGACAGTATCGTGAGGTGCGTGTCTTAGGCGATGAACGGTTAGTTTGGCACCAAACACTGAGCACGAGGGGCGTGGCTTCTTGGCTTTTTTGGCTGTCATCGGGGGCTTTTTTAGGGCTTTTTAAAGTGGTTTTTATCACCTTGATTTTGACAACAGACACCCCCACCCAATGGACGTTTTTAGGGGGCCTTGTTGTCACTTTTATACTCCTTTGGTTGAGCTATTTACTGACCGCTACTCCCTGGCTCTTTAAGGCAGGTCGATACCACCTTAAAAACGTTCACCGTTATGCGCCTTTAGCGTTAACACGTCTCTTTCTTTATCTTGATTTAGGCTTTTTAACGGTCTTTTCGATACGCTTCTTCG
>SKKW01000096.1:0-5213 GCA_007123535.1 Candidatus Izemoplasma sp.
AATAAAAACGAGCGAACGCTCAAACGAGCCTATGATTTAAATGTCGATGTTGTGCTTCAAAAGCCGGTCTTTTTAGATGAGGTTCATGGTCTTTTAAAACGTCTAATTAAAGGCGTACAACGATGATCCCGCTCACTTATATTTGGGTCGCATTTGCGGTTTTAATGGCGCTTTCTGTGATTTTGATGGGACGTGTTTTAAGACAAAAAAAACGTCATCAAAGAGCACATAGACGTACTCAACTGGTGCAAAACTATGTTTTTGAGCGCTATATTCAGGGCAACGATGTGCCTAACCGCTATAAGCCGCTTGAAGTGTTTGAAGCGTTCATTCATGTTGTCGAACATGTTCACATCAACGAGACGATGCAAGCGCGTTTCCACGCGGATGTTTTGCAGCGTCAATGGGTGCGTTTTTTAAAAAGACAAGCGTCTTCACGTTTTGTGTTTAGACGCCAACGAGCGGTGATTTATTTAGGGTACATCAACACGCAAGAAGCCCATCGCTTGTTGTGTGAACGTTTACTCATTGAGCGGGATGAAATCGTCTATTTCTTTATTGTCAATGCCTTAAAGAAACGTCTAGACGTTTCTTTAATGAGCAGTATTTTAAGCCGTTTACCCAAACTATCAACGACCATGATTCAACGGTTAACCACCCTTTTACTTAATCAATCATTTGACATCGATCGAACGTTTGACGTTTTTAAAGACCATACGCATCCGCAGATCATTCTATTCTTTATCACTTACGCACAACGTTATCCTTCAAGCACGCTTTTAGCGTATGTCAAGAAGCAGTTTCAAGCGTTTGATAGCCAACTTCAACACACCAACGATGCACTCGCAAAAATCATTAGACGTCGCGCGGGTCGTGTGCTGGTTTACTTAAATGATGACCTATTAACACGCCAAAGCTATCTGTATCATAAAGACCCTGAAGTCGTCTCTTTCGCCTTAGCGAACATCCCTCATAAGGTGGATGCGTTTGACACGTTGTTAAGCTATGTTGAAAAAGACATTCAAGAAGCACCGTTAATTAAGACGTTTGAAACCCTCTTTCAAAAAGAAAAAATACGGCTAGATGATGCCTTAATTCAGCTAGAAGAAAACATGTTAACGCCAAAACAAAAACAACTGATTATCTTGGCCATGGCCTCACAACTCGACACACTCGTCTTTAAGGCTCTCAATGCGCCGAGGCAAGCGATTTTTGATGTCTTAACCACACTCTTAAAAGCAGGACAATACACCCCTTTTATCCGCTTTTTAAATCATAATAAGAACCCACATTATGAGTTTGAATGTGTTAATCTGATTCGTGCAGTCATACAAGAGTGTGATGGGTTAGAGGAAGAGTTAGCATTATACGCTAAAGAGAGTGTCTTAAAAGCCTTAAACATTCCTCGTAAAGTCGTGTTAAAACCTGTGAAAGAAACGCCAAAAAAAGAGTTAAAAAAACTCCGTTACTTAAGAAGACTCGGAGTATTATCGTTATTATTGATACCATTTGTCTTCATCGTTGAACTTGCCTTAAGAGGGGTTACGGTTTGGACATGGGATTTAGTGCCTCTATTCATCTTAAGGTATAACTATTACATCGTAGGGTATTATGTGACGGTAAACTTAATTTACTTAACGCTAATTTTTCTATCCCATCAAGCCGCCAATGACCAAATGAGGCGATGGAAACTAAAGTTTCCAAGTTTACTTTATGAAGATCGTCTTCTTCCCGCCATTAGTATCTTAGCACCCGCTTACAATGAAGCCTTGTCAATTGTTGATAGTGTTCAGTCCCTGCTTAACTTAACCTACCCTCGTTATGAGGTCATTGTCATTAACGACGGGTCTACCGACGATACGCTAAATACCTTGATTCAAGCGTTTCATCTTGAACGACATGCGTTTAGCGGTGCCTTAGCTTTACCCACACAGGCCATCTTAGGGGTCTATAAAACGCCAAAAATTCCGAATCTCATGGTGATAGATAAGCGCAACGGTGGAAAAGCAGACGCTTTGAATGTTGGGATTAACTTAGCGACCTTTGATCATGTCTGTGGCATCGATGCGGACAGCGTCTTAGAAAGCGATGCGTTACTTAAAATGACCTCCGCGCAGTTGGATGGTGAGGATGCGCTGGCGATGGGCGGTCACATTCATCCATCGAATGGTTCAATGGTCGTCAAAGGGGTGCTTGAAGCCCGTGGGTTAGGCCGCTTACCGATTGAGCGATTACAGACTTTAGAATATGTACGAGCGTTCACCACAGGCCGTTTAGGCTGGTCTAAACTCAATAGCTTGTTGATCATTTCTGGTGCGTTTGGGTTATTTAAAAAAACGCCATTAGTGGATGCTGGTGGCTATATGACCAGTGCTTCTATCCTCAAAAAAGATACCGTGGGCGAAGACATGGAAGTGGTCGTGAGGATGCGTAAGAATGCGTATCAAGAGAAACGTCATCATCGCGTGATGTATCTGTATCAAGCCGGCTGTCACACCCAAGTGCCCGATACCTGGTCAACGTTGCTAAAACAACGCAATCGTTGGCACCGTGGTTTGATTGACATTTTGACCTATCATAAAGACATGATGCTTAAAATCAAGTACCGCGGCGTTGGGTTGTTTGCGTTTCCTTACTTTTTATTGTTTGAAATGTTTGGTCCTCTTTTAGAAATTCAAGGCTATGTCTTTTTAATCTTAGGGTTTGCACTTGGCATTTTACCCATCGAGTTCTTTCTCGCGTTCTTCATCGCCACGATTGGACTTGGGATGGTGGTCTCCTTGACGTCGGTCTTGATGTTAGAAAAAGATCAGATTCATTTCAATAAAAGAGACACTTGGCGGTTGGTGTTTTATGCGATCATTGAAAACTTTGGGTATCGTCAGTGGATGAGTTTGTACCGTGTCCGTGGCTACTTCAGTGCGCTTAAAGAAACGCATGAATGGGGCGAACAGCGTCGCAAAGGCTTCAAATAAAAAAGCATCTCAAATGTGAGATGCTTTTGATTTACCGTAAACGTTCGATCGTGGCCGCAGCCATCAGTTGTTCGACAAGAGCGTTCGCAGCGGCTTGTTGGCGACGTTCAGACAACTCATTCTCAATGAGTGTAAAGACATCGTCAAGTTCCGGAATCTCTTGACCGGCTTCTTCAGCCAACGCAAGTTGTTCTTCATAAAAAGCTACCACGTCTTCTTCGGTCACGGGTTCGACATTCAAAACGGCTTCAAAATAAGCTTCAATAGTTGAATCTTGTTGTAACGATTCTTTAAAACGTTCTACAGTCAAGACGTTATCTTCAAGCGCCGCTTGAAACTCATCTTCAGAGCTAAAACTATCACGAATCGCATTGAACTCAAGTTCAATCTCACTCATCGGCACTAAGTACCCTTCAGCCTTCGCCGCTTGAAAAATGACACGCTGTTGAATGAGTAAGTCTAAGACATTCTCTTCAAGTTGCGTCAGAAACATTTGACCTTGTTCAGAGTCAAAATCGATTTGCGCTTCGTAAAGACGCTTCATCCGGTCTAAGGTTTCATTATACACGGATTCTAAGATTTCTTCATCGTTCACAATGGCCACAGGCTCATCACTTGAACAGCCAGCTAAGCCAAACGCAAAGAGAAAGATGAAGGTAAAAATGGGGATCATTTTTTTCATGGTTTCACTCCTATACAAACCTAACGCTACCATAGATAAAGCTATGTGTCAAACCAACAACCATAAAGCTTGCGAAACTTAAAGAAGCGTGCTACATTTTTAGGCATAAGGAGGGCGTTTTATGTTTACACCCACTAAACAAGATTACCCCACATTATTAGAAACCTTACCCTATCAACTCAACCCTCACGACGCTTGGGTGACGACCCTTTCAAACGCGGCCGCACACCTGAAGTATTACATGCGTGATGTGAATTGGTTAGGGTTTTACTTATGGCATCAAGACAAACTCGTTTTAGGCCCCTTTCAAGGGCTGCCTGCGTGCACCGAAATCGCACTTGAGCGTGGGGTTTGTGGCACCGTCGCAAAAACGAAAGAAGCGCTCATCGTTGATGACGTGCATGCTTTTCCTGGACACATTTTTTGTGACGGCGATTCAAAGAGTGAAATGGTCTTACCGATGATCAAAGATGGCCGGTTTTTAGGCGTTTTAGACATCGATTCACCCATTGAAGCACGGTTTAAAAAGGAAGATTTAGAGGCGCTTCAAAAAGCGCTCGCTATCGTCCTTGACAATCTATCGCTCGTGGGCTATAATCTTTAAGCGTGCGTAATAAAGGCAGCTACAACGTACAATTAAGCGTTCGTAGATTCTTCCAATAGGTTCGATAGTAATCTTCGCTGGCAAGGTGAACTCGTTAAAAGAATCGCTCGGTTAATGGTCGTTGACTTCTTTTCACGCAAATAAAAAAAGGAGGAATACGTATGGCTCGTTACACAGGACCAAGCTGGAAAATCTCCCGTCGGTTAAAATACTCTGTGTCGGAGACTGGTAAAGAACTTGGCAAGCGTAATTACGCTCCAGGTCAACACGGTCAACGTCGCGGTAAGTTATCCGAATACGGCATTCAGCTTCAAGAGAAACAAAAAGTGCGTTACACCTATGGGGTGAACGAACGTCAGTTCCGCAAAACCTTCAACGAAGCGAAAAACATGAAAGGTCCTCAAGGGGAGAACTTCTTGTTCTTACTTGAATCACGCCTTGATAACCTTGTTTATCGTGCAGGGTATGCGAAAACACGTCGTCAAGCACGTCAATTTGTCAACCATGGACATTTCTTAGTTGATGGTCAAAAAGTTGACATCCCATCTTACCGTGTTAAACCTGGTCAAAGCATTGGCTTACGTGAACGCTCAAGCAAGCTCTCACTCATTAAAGAGAACTTAGAAAGCGTCCGTGAACGTCTTGGCTTCATCACCTTTGATGATAACAACAACACGTTTACTTACACACGTTTACCAGAACGCAGTGAAATTCTCAGCGAAATCAAAGAATCCTTAATCGTTGAATTCTACAACCGTTAAGTAAAAAACATCCTTCATTTGAGGGATGTTTTTTTTAGCTTGTAATAAGGTTTAAAAATCAAGCAGTTAATTCTAATCCTTGATGCGCTTTGAAATAGATTATAGCCTAGTGATATAGTAGTTTTATTAGAAACTCATCAATCTCTTTTAACGATTGTTCAATCGCATCACAAAAGGACGGTATGAGCTGA
>SKKW01000142.1:0-5208 GCA_007123535.1 Candidatus Izemoplasma sp.
GAGATGGTTTTTGAGCGCTATTTAAGGCTTGATTCAGTTCGTTTTCAACCACTTTTGCTTTGGTTTTGTCCATAGCTTGAAGGCCTTTTAAAGGATAAGCTTCACCTAAGGCTTCCCATTTATATTCACCGCTGGGATGATAGGGTAAAATCTCAATTTTTTGAATGCAGTGATAAGGCGTAAGAAAATCCTTTAGTTGTTGAATCGTTTTTTCGTCATCATTGATTTCAGGAATTAATACATGACGGATGATAAGGTTTTTTTGGGTTTGCTCACAGAGGTCTAAAAAGGCTTTGACACCATGATTTGATGCACCCGTGAGCGCTTTGTGAGCGTCGTTATCGACCGCTTTAATATCGAGTAAAACTAAATCCACAGAATCGAGTAATTGTCTCATGCGGTCATCATCTTTAGGCTTATAGCAAGCCGCAGAGGTATCCAAGGTTGTGTGAATTCCTTGTTTTTTAGCTTCGCTCAATAAGTGTTCGACAAACGTCATCTGCATCAGCGCCTCACCACCGCTGACGGTAAGGCCTCCTTTCGTATAAAAGGCTTGATGATTACGATAATCTTCTAAGACATCTTCAACACTCATGAGTGTGTTGGTTTTGGTCGACCAACTGTCACGGTTGTGACAATAGACGCACTTGAATGGGCAGCCTTGTAAGAATAACACGTAACGAACGCCTGGGCCATCGAAGGTGCCGAACCGCTCAATCGCATAAATATTCCCTTTAGAGTTGGTCATGGAAGGTCCGTTCAATGACTTCACGTTTTTGTTCGTTTGTGAGTTTTGCAAAGTTGACCGCGTAGCCAGATACACGAATCGTAAGATTGGGGTAAGCCTCTGGATTCTCATAAGCATCTAATAATTGTTCACGCATCAAAACATTCACATTTAAGTGATAACCCCCTTGGCTAAAGTAGCCATCCAGAATACTCACAAGGTTTTCATCGTCTTGATTTAAAATTTCAGGGACGATGGTGAAAGTGTTTGAAATGCCGTCTTCACAGTAATCAGGCTTGAGTTTGGCCACACTAAGTAAAGAACTTAATGCGCCCGCTTGATCGCGACCATGCATTGGGTTAGCGCCAGGCGCAAAGGCCTCACCGGCTACTCTTCCATCCGGCGTCGCCCCAGTTTTTCTACCATAGACGACGTTGGAGGTGATGGTAAGCAAACTGAGTGTGGGGATGCTTTCACGGTAGGTTTCGTGTTGTCTAAGTTTGGTAATGAATCGTTCCACGACGTCATTTGCAAGCGCATCGACACGGTCATCGTTGTTGCCAAAGAAAGGGAACGCGCCTTCAATGTCGAATGCTTCAATTAACCCTGTCTCAACGTTAAATTTCGGGGTGACTTTGGCGTATTTAATGGCGCTTAAACTATCCGCCACAACGCTTAATCCGGCAATGCCTGTCGCAAAGAAGCGTTTAACCTCGGCATCGTGGAGTGCCATCTGTGCCCGTTCATAGGCATACTTGTCGTGCATGTAATGAATGGTGTTTAAAGCACTGACATAAGTTTCAACAAGCCAATCAAGCACCTGATCAAATCGTTCCATCACATCTTCATAGACCAAAGGGGCGTCAGGATGAATGGGCATCGGTGGGCTGACTTGGACCCCACTTAGTTCATCTTTTCCACCATTAAGTGCGTAAAGTAAAGCTTTCGCAAGATTAGCGCGCGCTCCAAAGAACTGCATTTCTTTGCCTACAGCCATCGGGCTTACACAACAAGCAATCGCGTAATCATCGCCATGCTTAGGACGCATGATGTCGTCATTTTCGTATTGGATTGAACTTGTTTCACGACTGACTTTCGCGCAGTACTTTTTAAAGTTATCAGGTAGTTTAGGACTCCAAAGAACGGTCAAGTTCGGTTCAGCGCTGGTGCCTTGTGTGTAAAGGGTGTGTAGGTAACGATACGTGGTTTTTGTGATTAAACTGCGACCATCTTCACCCATCCCCGCTAGACTTTCAGTGACCCAGGTCGGATCGCCTGTAAATAGGTCATTGTATTCTGGTGTTCGTGCAAATCTAACCATACGTAACTTCATGATGAAATGATCAATCAGTTCTTGAGCGTCGATTTCATCGATGAGACCTTCATGTAAATCACGCTCGATATAAATGTCTAAAAAGGTTGCGGTGCGCCCTAAACTCATCGCCGCGCCGTTTTGTTCCTTGACCGCAGCGAGGTAGGCAAGATAGGTCCATTGTACCGCTTCGAACGCGTTAGAAGCTGGACGCGTCAAATCGAACCCATACAATTGACCTAGCTCAATCATGTCCTTAAGGGCGTTGATTTGTTCTTGAATTTCTTCTCGTAAGCGTATGTTTGCTTCATTCATGGGGGTTTTATAGCGAGACTTTTCAGTGATTTTTTCCTCAATTAAACGGTCGATGCCATATAGTGCGACACGACGATAGTCGCCAATGATGCGTCCACGGCCATAACCGTCGGGTAAACCCGTGATGATGCCACTACGACGGGCTTTACGAACCTCTTGCGTGTAGACATCAAAGACCCCCTGATTGTGGGTCTTACGGTATTTTGTAAACAATGTTTCAGTCGCTTCATCTAACTGATACCCAAAGGCTTCGAGTGCTTTTTTAGCCACACCAATCCCACCAAAAGGATGCAAGGCGCGTTTGAAGGGTTGATCTGTTTGCAGCCCGACAATCTTTTCTTTATTCATATCGAGGTAGCCTGGTTGATGTGAAGTGATGGAAGAGATGGTTGAGGTATCCATATCTAACACACCCCCAGCTTTAAGTTCATCGAGCAAGAGTTGTGAAACTTGTTGATGAAGTGCCTCGGTGGCTTTTGTTGCAGGGGCTAAAAAAGCCTCATCCCCACGATATTCTTGGTAATTTTGCTGTATAAAGTCACGTACATCGATGGTGTTTTGCCAGTGGTTTATACGAAAATTTCGCCATGGATTCATACTAATTTCTCCTGTATTATAGATTTTGATACGAAGAGTACGTTCTCACTATAATACGGCTTTTTTTCGATGTCAATATTTTTTTAAAAGTAAACGATATCACACTATTTGTATTACAAATAAGGTCAAAAAAAAAGACCGTTTCCGGTCTTAAAGAGAGGTTAAGAGTTCAGTCAGTTTGGCACTACGCATCAAGACGAGATAAGGCACACTCATAACGATGAAGATGATGACCAACACCGCAGAGATGCTTAAGTATTCTAGCAATAAACCAGTCAATACCACGGCTAGAGGAATCAACCCTTGGGTGAGGGTATCTAAGACGGCCATGACCCTTCCACGTACATTCGCATCGATGATGCGCATGAGACTGGTTTGTAAAGGGATGTTAACAAACATGTTTACGAAGGCTAATAGTAAGGCGCCGACGGTAAAAAACACATAAAAGAGCGTGTAATCTAATTGTTGTTGTCGCGTAAAGTGCATGAGTAATCCTAAAACACCGACCAATAGAAGTGTCAGACTGATGCCTCGTCTTAGTGTTTTAAGGACTTTAAGTTTACTTCCAAGTATCCCAACTGCGACCCCACCGATCATAGACCCTATGGAAAAGGCAATTTGCACACCAGAAAGATGAATCGGTTCCTTATTCATTTCTAAGTTGAAGAAAACCGGCATCAAGTTTGCGAAAAAAGGGCTTAGCGCAAAGTTTAAAAATAATATGACAATGAGGAATGAGATAAACCCGTGTTTACTTTTAATGTATTTTAAGCCTTCGATGAACTCACCGATGAAGCTTGGGTTCTCTGAGGTGATGTCATGGGTTCTTGTTGAGGTGATAAAGTATTCACTGATTGCACTTATAATAAAACTGATGCCGTTGATCAGGAAAATGACTTCAATGCCGACGAGTGTATAAAGAATCCCTGCTAGAAGGACGCCAATGATGGTTTGAAAACTACGTATAAAACTAAAGAAGGCATTCGCTTCATTAAGTTTCTCACTCACGACAATTTCAGGGATAATCGCCATCGCCGCAGGGGAAAAGAACGCCCCATTAATCGCAAGAATGACTGTGACTCCATATAAGATAAATAGAATCGATGTGGTCCCATCCAAAGTAAAAATAAACCAACCTGCAAGTAACACAACCATCCCACGAATCGCATCGGTTGCGACGAGGATTTTGACCTTTTCGACACGATCAATAATCACGCCCGCTAACGGAGTACTAATGAGCTGTAAGACAGAGCCCACCGCAATGTAGAGTCCTGCTTGAAACGGAGATTGTGTCAAAGATAGAATAAACCACCCTATCGCAAAGTTGTAAAACATGGTTCCGATGTTCGACACAAACGTTCCAGTGAAAAGTAAAAAGAAATTTTTGTTTTTCAGTAAGCTTAACATAGTAGACCTCGAGAAATAAGTTACTTTAAGAATACTGTATTGAATTTATTAAGTCAATAATAAATAAAATGAATTTATAAATTAAATATTAAAATAAAAAAAGCTTGCGAACAAGCTTTTTTACCAGAAAAATATCGCGTAAATGATGCCAAGGATGACCACACCCCAAAAGACATAGGAGAAAATGGTTGAAATTTTAGATGAGTCTTTGTACTGACCCTGTTTTTCGTTTTCACTGAGTAAATGTTTGTGTTTATCGTTTCGTCGGTTCATATCTGAGGCGATACGACGGTGTTCATGATCGGTACTAAAACCACTTCGCATACAATCACCCTTTCAACTACTTAAATTTTAACATAGGTCTCATCACGAAACAACATCGTTTCATTCCATGTTATAATAATGTAACAAATCTAAGGAGTGTGCTTATGAACTATTTAACAGAAACCTATCGTTTAGTCAACGGTGTAAAGATGCCTAAAGTAGGCTTTGGGACATGGCAAATTAAACCAGGAGACGACGCTTATCAAGCCGTCAGTCAAGCCTTAAGTGTGGGCTACCGCCACATTGATACCGCGCAAGGGTATGGGAATGAAGAAAGTGTCGGCAAAGCCATTCATGACAGTGGCATTCCGCGAGAGGACATTTTCCTTACCACGAAATTAGAATCACATATCAAAGATTACGATGGCGCCTTAGCCGCCTGTGAAGAAAGTCTTAAAAAGCTAAGCGTCGACTATGTCGATTTAATCATCATTCATGCGCCATGGCCGTGGTCTGAGATGGGTAAAGATTGTAAAGAAGGTAATATTGAAGCGTTTCGTGCGTTAGAGACCCTTTATGAGCGTAA
>SKKW01000104.1:0-5128 GCA_007123535.1 Candidatus Izemoplasma sp.
CCATCGACAAACTGATGGGTCACTAAGAAGGAATTCATCATGAACAAAGTGATCGCCTGTATCGATACCTTTAACCATACAGCGGAAACCGTGTGCGATTTTGCTGCTTGGAGCAGCCAGCAAATGCAGGCCCCGTTGACGCTACTGCATATTTTAGAAAAAGCTGACAAGCCTGCTAAGGTCAACTTAAGCGGCAGTATCGGACTCGGTGCTAGAGAGCAGCTCATGGATGAACTATCCGAACTCGATGAAAAACGCTCGAAGATTCTAAAAGAGCAAGGGCGACTGATGCTGAAAGAAGCCAAACTGCGCGCTGCAAATGATGGCGTCGAAGAGGCTGAAACCCTACAACTGCATGGGGACTTGATCGAAAACTTATTAGAACTTGAAGTGGATATTCGTTTACTAGTGATGGGGCGTGAGGGCAGTCACGAGAACACACCTTCCCATATAGGTTCACATTTAGAAAGTGTGATCCGCACCCTGCATCAACCCATATTGATTACTGTGGGTGATTTTAAAGCACCGGAACGTTTTATGATTGCCTACGATGCCAGTGAAACTGCAAAAAAGGCAGTGTATAGGGTTGCCGGAAGCCCACTATTAAAAGGCATACCCTGTACGCTTTTAATGGTCGGTGCCGACACCAATATAGCGCATGAACAACTCAAGGAAGCAGCACGTACACTTGAAAAAGAAGGCTTTAGCGTTGACCTGCAGTTAAAAGCAGGCGATGTCGATCAGATGATAGATCAAACAGTCAGCGACTTGAATATCGACCTACTCGTCATGGGCGCCTATGGACACTCACGTATTCGCCAGTTTTTAGTGGGAAGCACGACCACAAAACTACTTCAACATAGCCGTATTCCGGTTCTATTGCTGCGTTAATACTCATAGAGAGATTAACGTTTTATGTTAATCTCTCTAGCCGTCTTTTCATTGCACCCATAGCTGAGCATGGTAGAGTATATGGATTCGCCATAAGGAAAATGAGCCAATGCCTAAGTTTTCAAGAAACATTCGACTTTTCTTTGCGCTTATCAGCGACTCTATCCGCGTTCTGATTCCCTTTATTCTTCTCGGTGCTGTCTTCTTTTATATTGCATGGCAATTTGTAGAACCTGCACCTCCCAGTCGATTTAGTTTAGCCACAGGTAGTTCAGGTGGTGCTTATGAACAAATTGGCCATCGTTATGCTGAGTCCTTTGCTAAGAGTGATTTTGAGCTAGAACTAGTTAACTCAGGTGGATCGGTTGAAAACTGGCAGTTGTTACTGGACGGTCAGGTTGATGCCGCCATTGTTCAAAGTGGCACACTGCCAATTCTTGACGAAATCCCTCTGGATGCCGTTGTCAGTATTGCGCTGGAACCCCTATTTGTTTTTTATCGTCCCGATCGAGTGAACCTTGCCGATACCGACTTTCTCACCAGTCTAGATCAGCTTGTGGGTATGAAAATAGCTGTCGGGGGTGAAGGTAGCGGCACTCGTCAGTTGATTTACATGCTTTTAGAAGAAGCAGGACTGTTGGAGTTTTATGAAGCGCGAGCTCAGTTGATTGAAATAGGTGGTCGGCAGGCTCTCGAAGCCTTGCAAGCGGGTGAAATCGATGCCGCCGCTTTTGTGATGGCACCGGAAGCTCCACTCATGGCTGAGTTGCTCGCTGATCCGGAGCTGCAAATCATGAACTTTTCCAGGGCGCCTGCTTTGGAACGTCGCTTTCCATTTTTAACCCAAGTGACGTTATTTCAAGGTGTTGTAGATCTTCAAGCCAACCTACCTAACCGCGATATCCAACTGATTGCGCCAGCGACTTACATTGCGATTCGCCAAGGAGTACATCAATCCATCGTGCAGCTTTTAATCGAAGCAGCCAAGGCAGATCAAAATAGGATTAGTTTAATTTCTGACATCAATGAATTCCCATCCTTACGCTATACCGATATTCCTATCGCATCAGATGCACAATACTTCTTTGAGCGAGGCCCCAATATTCTGCACCGCCATTTCCCTTTCTGGGTAGCGTCCTTGATTGACCGCATGGCAATTCTGATCATCCCACTTTTGGCGATATTGATCCCTTTGATGCGCATGGCACCGCCAGCATTTAGATGGCGAATTAGGCGCCGTATTTACCGTTGGTACAAACGATTAAGAGTCATCGACGACGACTTAGCAAAACCGGATTTACCGAGAGAACTTATTCAAAGCGATCTTGAGTTGGTGAAACAATTTGAAAATGAAGTGGCAGATACCGTTGTACCGCTGTCGTATATGGAAGAGTTCTACAACCTGAGGTTGCACGTGGCCTATATTCGAAGCCGGCTTGAGGAGCGCTTGAAAGCAAGTGAGTGAAAAAAAGCCAATAGCGAAAGGTCTATTGGCTTTAGACGTGCACTTACCTTGGCAGCATACGCTGAATGTCGCGATTGATAGGCAAACTAAAATTATGCGATCCTAGAATGACACTGTCTGATGAGCGAACAATACGCACGTTGATATAAAGGTGTGTACCACCGACAGCATAGGTGCCAACAGCAACGGCCTGAGCGCTGTGATTAGTCGATAAATGACGCAACTCCCTCGAAAGCATCAACTCGCCAGTATTTTCTTGTATAAATAGGCTATCACGAAGTTTGACTTCTTTAACGGGAACACCCGCTTGAGAGATAGCTGTCGCAAAAATCTCTGACGATTGACGACCAAAAGTCGAAGATGATTGCATGTTATCGACGCTAACGAAACTAGCAGTGATGACCGGCTGACTATGATTGAGACCCGCCGTTCGGCTCAACAATGTTTGGGCAGCCTTATTGAGCTCAGCGACCAAATCAACTTCTACATCAAACCTTGATGTAGAAGTGGGCTTGTTAGAGCCACACCCTGCTAACAAAAAGGTTAAAGATAAGATCATCGCCACCATAACTAAGCGTGTATTAAGTAAGTTCATTCTATTAGCTCCCATACTTACCAACTATTCGTGATTGAAATATTTTTCGCGGGTGTTGGTAAGGTATTGATATAGTGATTACTATCGCCACCGTTAATGTAATAGATATTAGAGCTTGAATATAAAATACTATTATTGTCTGATACTTGTGTCGTAATGATTACTTCTTGATTAGTTTTGGATACCCAGCTTCCACTAAAGACATCCACAATAGCGGCCGCAGGTATCAGTGCCAATGAAGGTTCAGACCAGCTGTTGTAAGGAATAGTCGCAACAGCAATACCCGCAGCTAAAGCTGTCCAAGCTCCCTGGGGTGCTCTCGTATACCCCCTATCAGAGTGTTCAAGAACTTGAACGTCATAGCTCACTGTCAAAGCGTTCGTGCTGTTTCTAGAAACACTTGCATTTCTGGAAACTAACTGACTGGTCAATAACGAATTGAATGCTGTATTAAAAGGTGAGTTATTGTGTGCATCTTCTATGTAGAATGATCGACTCGCTAACTTACTACTGGCAAGCATTTGAGAAGCTTGATGAGCCGCTAACACATTCCAATGATGAGCCGCTTGCATTTTCTGCTGTTCAGAATAAGCAAAACTTGTCGCTACGGGTGCTTGCGAGGTATTAACATTAAAGCAACCTGCTAAGGATAAGCTCGCTGCAGACAGCAAGACCATTTTTCTAATCATACAATATTCCTTTTATTCCATGTATTAAAATCGGTCCAACTAGACGATTATGAATCTTGTTAAGACCTGCGTATGTATAGGTGTAAGGTTTACAAGTTTATATCAAATCTAAATCTAACTGTTAGATCTTCACATTACAACATGTGCACTTGCAGCTCAGCTCTTTGCTGCTCAGTCAGTGGCAAGCTTTTACCCGCAGCAAAGTCATAGTGAACTAAAGTTGCTTCTCCCTTAGCACCAAGACGATTCTGCTGCCATATTTCTTGATGTACGCTAAAAGAGCTGCCGCCTATTCTGCTAATACTGGTTCGTACTTCGATATCGTTACCATAAAAAAGCTCACCCACAAAATCTACCTCTATACGAGCTAAAATCAACTGCCATTTTTTGGGGTCAAGATCATGGGTGAATATCTTAAATAAATCATTTCTAGCTAGTTCGAACCACTGGGGGACACGAGTATTATTAATATGGCCTAAAGCATCGGTATCATAAAATGCGGGTGTTATTTTCTGAGTGAACATCGTTCAATTCCTGAATTAGCTTTTCTTTAACCAAGAGCTGAGTATATCACGACAGTTTAAAGAAACTCTTAATCTTGCAAATAATAGATACATCCCCGCCAGTTTTCGGTGCAAAAACAGTGCGTCTACGGGAGGTGAGTGCCAATAGCCTTCTTGTAAACTCAGCTGCATCCCTTGATCGCGAAGACGACGCGCTAGATCTGTCACACCAAAATCGTAACGCTCGGCACGTAAAGGCTCCATGGCAAGCTCAAAGAGTTGCAATACGGCTTGTTGTTGAGCGTTGGTAATCTCTTTATTGAAATAACCTATTTGGATGGCTGCCGCCAGCAAACCTTCTTTATCTTGGGTAAGACCTGCCGCAAAGAGTCCTCGGTAGGCGTCTACCAGTTCAGTTCGATATTCTCTGGTTGCACCGAAATCCAACAGCACCAACTGAGAGGTATTCGGATCGTACATAAAATTCGCAAAATTTGGATCCGTCTGTACCCGCTTAAACTCGAACAACTCGCGAAACAGCAGCGACAACAGCAGCTCAGCACATCGATTACGCTCTGACTGCGGATATTCCAATAAGGCTTCAACTGGAACACCCTCTTCAAAACTCATGGCTAAAAGATTGCGGCTACTAAACTGGGGATAAAAAGCAGGAACCCTGAATCGAGAATCATCTGCTAAAAGCTTCCGATATTCTTGAAGATGGATGGCTTCAATCTGATAATCCGCTTCAGCATGGAGTTGTTGCTTAGCTTCCTCAACAAGATCATCGGCAATCACGCCTTCAGGTAACAGACGAGAAATTTTCAACAATGTAATGACGTTATCCACATCGGAATTAATGCTGGTTGAAACACCAGGGTACTGAATTTTAATGGCTAGCGGCTGCCCCTCTTTAGAGATAGCTCGATGGACTTGGCCTATTGAGGCCGCAGCAATAGGGGAAAAGCTAAATTGTTCAAACTGA
>SKKW01000029.1:0-5017 GCA_007123535.1 Candidatus Izemoplasma sp.
AAGATGGTGCATCGCAATCATCATGAGTACCATAATGACGACAATGATCGCAAAGAGAATACGACGTTCACTGGGTGGATTCGCACTCAAGGTAAAGAACCCTAAAAAACGGATGGCGCCAATGTTAATCATCTGGCCACCAAAAATCTCAACTTGCGTGTAGATTTGTCTTAAAATTTCACCAACAAAGAGGGTCGCAATTGCGAGATAAATTCCTTCAACGCGGAGTGAGAAAAAGCCGATTAAAGCCCCTATGCCCGCCGCAATCACGATGGTAAGCAAAGCCGCTAGTTCAAAGGGTAATCCTAAACTTAAAAAGACCCCTGTCCCTAACGCGCCCGCACCCACAAAACCGGCTGTTCCTAATGAAATTAGACCACTAAAACCTAATAAGATATTCAGTCCTAAGGCGACCACGGTAATGATGACAATGTACGCCCATATGCCTAACGTCCCTGAACCGATGATGCGAAAGTTATGCATGAGAGGAATCATGAGAACTGCGAGTCCAAACAGTAAATAATTGCGGTAGACATGTCCTTGGAAAAATTGACCGATGGTTTTTGATAAACGATCTATGATGGTAAACATGTTACACCTTCTTTGTCGGCTTTTTACCAAAAAGCCCATACGGTTTGAAGTATAGGAAGACGAGGATGGAAGAATAAACGAGAACATTCCCCCAAATATCAGAGATATAAAAACTTGTAAAGTTACGAGCAAATGCAATGATGTAAGCACCGACCACTGGGCCGATGAACGTTGAGAATCCACCCAACGTACCCGCAAAGAAGGCGCTGAGCTGGACGTTTAACATCATGTTTGGTTGCACACTGACGCTTGGCGCGACAAACAACGCTGCTAAGGTCCCTAAGATGGCCGCTGTTGCCCAAGACACCATGGTGACAGTCTTAGTGGGCACCCCCATCAATTTTGAAGTCGTTTCATTAGAGGCGGTCACGCGGGTGGCTAAGCCCCAACGAGTGTATTGGATAAACCAAAACATCGCTCCCATTAACGCTACGGATAGAGCGATAATAAAGATGGTGTTATAGCGTAACGTCGCGCCTAAAATATCGATGCCAAACGTGTTGGGAATAAAACTTGGAAATAACAAGGGCTGTACACCAAAGAAAAACGGAATGAGACCGATGAGAATCATGATGATCCCTAAGGTCACGATTTGTTTTGAGATGGGATTAACTTTCGCTGCAGGACGAATGATTAACGTATCGATAATGACCCCTGTTAAAAAGGCTGTGAGTAACGCAATCAGTGCGACCAACCATAAGTTCCAACCATACTGTAACAACAAATAAGCTGCGACATAGGCATTAAAGGTCCCAATGAGTCCTTGGGCAAAGTTTGTGGTACGAGACGTTCTAAAAATCAGTACAATCCCTAACGCAGCCAGTGCAAAGACGCTGCCTGTTTGAAGACTGTTAAATATGATACGGATAAAATCAGTCACGCTTGGGCCCCCATTCAATCACGCTAGCACCCCAAACATAGCCGATGCCAGCCGCGATCATCACGATGTGATCGCCTACTTTAATTGTGCCTTGATTAAGGGCTAAATGCAATGATAATATTTGGTCGATTTGGCCCATATGACCATAATCTTCTAAATAGATGGTTTGCGCTTCACTAAGCCCTAGCGCCTCTAACATCGCTAAATGACCTGAACGCTTAATATGTAAAATTGCAAGATAATCGATGTCGTCTCGTGATAACGCTGATTTTCTGAGCGCTTCATCGATGCACATAAACCAGTTGTCCATGGATACTTCGTTTAAACGGGCTTTCATTTTCTCGGGTTCCATGAGTTTTAAAGATTTATATGCCACGTCAAGATTATCGTTCGTAATCGGGTGTTTGGTTCCACCATATTTTACACCCGCGGTTCGAGCAAGGGAGCCATCCGCAATGATATGAGACCCAAGGAGGATGTTGTTAGGATAGTTTTTTTCAAATAGGATGGCTCCAGCACCCGCAGATAAGTTATACATCATCGACATGTGACGGTCGCTGTAATCCACAAAATCGCCATTTCTGTATCCACCAACGACAAGAATGCGGTTCGTGTCTTCATCGGCTAATAGCATATCTTTAGCCATTTTAAAGGCACTCACACCTGTCGAACAACGATTAGCAAGGTCAATGCCCCAAGCGTTTACCGCGCCGATTTGATCTTGCACATAAAGCGCTGAAGTCGTCAAAGGATACTCTTTCCATTCTTCCCCAATTGATAAAATCACATCGATGCTTTTGGGATCAATCTGATGTTTTTCGATTAAATCTTTGGCCGCTTTCGCTGCCATTTCTTGTGTTCCGTCGTCTTCACCAGGAAGATAAATCTGCTTAATACCGAGTTTTTCAATGACCGCTTCTTCTGTCCATACACCGTTGGTCATGGCCGCAATTTCGGCGGCTGAACGTGTATGTTTAGGAAGATAAATCCCTGTGCCAACAACGCCGACAAAGGGTGTGTTTGACGCGGCCATTATAACCTCATGCCACCATTCACGCTGAGCACATGACCGGTGATATAAGACGCTTCATCACTGGCTAAAAATAGCGCTGAGGAAGCGATTTCTTCAGGTTCGCCTAAGCGTTTGAGCATGGTCATTTGAGCAAACGATTTAAGCAGTTCTTCCGGGATTGTTTTTAGTATGTCGGTCATAATGTACCCTGGGGCAATCGCATTGACACGCACAGGCACCCCTTTACGAGCAAACTCTTTGGCCCAGGTTTTCGTTAAGCCGATGACGCCCGCTTTAGTCGCTGCATAGTTGGCTTGTCCAATGTTGCCGTACTCACCAACCACACTGGAGATGTTAATGATGGAACCGCCACCTTGTGTCTCCATTAAGGGACCCACTAAACGAGTGAGATTAAAGACGCCTTTTAAGTTCACATTCAAGACTAAATCCCATTGTTCTTCACTCATTTTACGCGTCATAGCATCACGCGTAATGCCGGCATTGTTGACTAATACATCAATTCGACCAAACGTTTCGATAATGTCATTAAAGACGGTTTCGGTCGCTTGCATATCTGCCACATTGAGGGCTTTAAACGTCATCCCTTCAGGCAATGTTTCAGGCTCTTTTAAATCGATGATGACAACGTTTGAACCTTCTGCTTGAAAGCGTAACGCCATCGCGAGACCGAGGCCTTGCGCGCCTCCTGTAATCACACTTACTTTATCTTTTAAACGCATCTTAAACTCTCCTTAGAATAACGGCCGTTCCCATGCCTCCACCGATGCAAAGGGACGCTAAACCGAGATTTTTTTGTTCTGTGTGTAATGCATGTAATAAGGTCACTAAAATACGGTTTCCACTCGCACCCACAGGATGCCCTAACGCGATCGCGCCACCATAGATGTTAGTGATTTTTTTGAGTGATTCAAGATCAATACCATGATCGCGTTGTAACTCCTCCATTACGCCAAGCGCTTGCGCCGCAAACGCTTCATTGAGTTCTAAGAGTTCCATATCTTTTAAGGTTAGGGAGGCCTTAGAAAGTGCTTGCTTAATGGCGGGGGTTGGGCCTAATCCCATCAAGGTAGGCTCTACGCCGCCTTGACCGACACCCACGACTTCCGCGAGGGGGGTTAAGTTGTGTTCTTTCACGTACGCTTCACTGGCTAAAATCATGAAACTTGCGCCATCGTTGATGCCTGAACTGTTACCAGCGGTGACCGAACCATCCTTTTTAAACGCAGGACGTAAGGTTGAGAGTTTTTCATAGTTAGTGGCGCGGTTGATGTACTCATCCGCTTCAAAAACGATATCGCCTTTTCTTGAGGGAACCGTAATTGGGACAATTTCATTCACAAAACGGCCCGCATCTTGTGCAGCAGCTGCACGACGTTGTGACTCTGCGGCCAACGCATCTTGATCTTCACGACGAATGCCATAACGCTCAACAATGTTTTCTGCGGTGATGCCCATGTGAATGTCATTAAACGGATCCATCAATGCATCATCAATCATATGATCGAGGACTTTGAAGCCACCCATTTTATGACCACTTCTCATACGGTCGGGTAAGATGTAAGGGGCTTTCGACATACTTTCAACCCCGCCTGCGACCATTAAATCGGCTTGATTACTGGCGATTAATCCATAGGCATTCATCACTGTTTTCATTCCTGACCCGCAAACCATGTTCACGGTATGGGCGGGAATCGTGACAGGAATACCGGCATGGATTGATACTTGACGCGCAATGCCTTGACCCAATCCGGCGGGTAAGATGTTGCCGACTTGAACTTCATAAATGTCATTTACATTAATCTTGGTTTCTTCGACTAAGGTTTTTAATACTTGTGCACCGTATTGTGCAGGATGCATCGACGATAAGCTTCCTAAAAAGGCCCCAATCGGTGTGCGTTTCGCACCTAATACATAGACTTTTGACATAGACACTCCTTTAATCTGAAATTTAATTGCAGTTTAGACTGCTTTTATGTATACTAACGATAGGTTTGATAATTCATTTTATGAAAGTTCGTTCATAAACTGAATCATTATTCATAATTATACTATAAAACGCTTACACTGTCAATTTTAAATTGGAGGTCTTTTTTGTGATAGAATCAGATATTAAAATCCCGACAACGCGTAACGCCATCACCACCTTTAACATGATCATTGAGGCCGCATTAGAAAAATTTTACGAAGGGGGCTATCACGGTACAACCATCAACGCAATTACACAACATGCAGGGGTTGCCGCAGGGACGTTTTATCTTTATTTTCCCTCTAAGATGGCTTTGTACAAGCATATTCTAATTACTTTGAGTCACAACATTCGTAAAGAAATCTCTTCAAAAGTCGCCTTAAAAGAATCGCGTTTAGAAAAAGAACGTGAAGGGATCAAAGCATTTATTCAGTATGTACAAAAAAATCCCCAAATGTATAATGTCATTTGGGAATCCCTTTACATTGATCGTAATCTTTTCAGAGAATACTATGAATCCTTTGCGAAGCGTTATGTAAAGGGCTTA
>SKKW01000168.1:0-4963 GCA_007123535.1 Candidatus Izemoplasma sp.
CTTCATCACGCCCTTGGTATAGGAGGCTTTTTAACCCTTCAAAAATGGTTTCAGGATGACGCTTTAACAAGGCTTTTTCACGCTCAATGAGGCGCTTTGAAAAATCTGGGTGATACCCTTCGTAGCGATTGATTTCAAAACGCACCAACGCTTCAAGACGTGCTTCAAAAGCACCCTCTTGTAACATGATGTCGTTCGCTTCTAGTGACTTTTGTTCAAGTGTGTCATCAAGCACGGCTTCAATCAAGCCTTTTTTGTTGCCGAAGTAATGATAGATGGTCACGTGTGAGACATCCGCTTCTTTGGCCAAATCCATAATGTTGACGTCTTTGACACCTTGGCTTTTAAACATCGTGTGAGCACACGCTAAAATGTGTTGCTTTTTTCGCTCGGTTCGTCGCTCAAATCCATTCATCGCTACAGGCCCCTTCTTATCATCTAACCTTATCATAATGGTATCGTATCTTATCACTTTATGCAATCATGCAAAGAAAAAACTAAGCCTTTAAGACTTAGTTTGTTTGAAACGACGACGATTTAGCAACGCTTGAATGAGCAGCCAAACGATGAAAAAGAAAGCGGCTTGAATCAAATGCTGGCCCCAACTAACATCTTCAGACAAATACACATTTAAGGCCACATAGATGATGGTGCCAATGAGGCCGCTGATAATAATTTGTATCCAAGCGGCTTTTTTACTCGGGTAACGTTTATCCATACTTATATCCCCAGGAAAATGTTGGCTAAGACAAAATACACCAACAACCCTGTAATGTCCTTAATCGTGGTAATGAAAGGCGCCGCCGCGGCCGCTTGATCGGCCCCTGATTTGAGGAGCAAGAATGGCACCATAAACCCTAAGGCAGTCGCAATCGTCACGGTAAACAGTAACGCAAAGCCAATGACTAAAGCTAAGTTCCCATCGCCCTGCCAAGCCCAGACAATGAGGCCAGCGCCAATGCCTAAGAAAATGCCCATCGTGAAGCCGACTAAGACTTCTTTGCCCCATTGACGAATAAAGCGTGGGAAATCAATTTGTCCAAGTGCTAAAGCACGCGTGAATATGGTGGAAGATTGGGTGCCCACGTTTCCGCCCATATCCATCACCACAGGAATGAAAAAGGCTAACGCTGTGATCGCCATTAGCGTTTCTTCAAAGCCTTCAATGACAAGTCCTGCGACCATTCCACCCGCTAAGGTGATCAATAAGAAAGGCACACGGACTTTCCAAATTTGCCAAAGCGAGCCGCTCACTAAGATTTTAGAGCGGTCAGTCTCTCTATTAGAAAACTCCAAAAACCCCGATGAGGTTAACTCACGATCAATGGCGTCATCTTCTAAGATGTCCATCGCATCATCAACCGTGACCACACCAATCAGTCGGTTGTCTTTATCCACGATTGGTACAGCGAGTAAATCAGAGTCTTGTAATAACTTAGCCACGTCGCCATCGTCTAGATCAACGTAGGCTTTGATGGGATCGTCCATCATGATCTCATCAATCAAAATCTCAGGATCCGCCGTAATTAAATCCCGCAATTCAATCATGCCTTCGAGTTGTCGTGTGGCGTTGGTCACATATAAATGGTAGATCGTTTCAATCTCATCGCCCACTTTACGAATGCGATCGAGCGCTTCTTGGACGGTGATGCCCTTTTTAAAGGAAACATACTTAGGGGTCATAATGTTGCCTGCAGAACCGGTACGATAGCCCATAACAAGGGTGGTTAAATCTTTCTCTGTTTTGGACAGTGATAACAAGAGATGTTTGGCAACTTTTGCCGGTAGTTCATCCATCAATGCGGCACGGTCATCGGGTTCAAGACTTTTAAAGTAATTCACCGCTTCACTGTCTGAAAAACTTTGAATCAGTTCTTGTTGAACTTCGGTTTCAATGTATTCAAACACTTCAAGCGCCATATCTTTATCAAGCAGCCTAAAGACTACGGACTGTTTGCCTGGTTCCAGTACCTCGATGATATCGGCGAGTAAGTAAGGCTCTAAATCATTTAAAAACACTTTGAGTGCTTCATTTTGATGATGGTTGATCATGAGACGAATGTCTTTTAAAATATGAATCTTTTCTCTTTCCATACATTCACGTCCTTCTTCTGACGACAAAAAAAAGCCGTCTTTTGACTGGCCTTATTATACTTTATTTAAGTATTTCGTTCAAATAAAACATGAAGGTGTGGTTTAAAAACCACACCTTCAAATCGCTTATTTAAATGCTAAATAACCATCGTCCGCAAGCACGGTTGAACCATTGACCGCGCTCGATTCTGGACCGAGTAACCAAACTGCTACGTTTGCGACTTCAGACGCGCTTAACAGTTTGTTGCGCATGTGTGCGCCTTCTAAGAACTTGAGTGTTTCAGCGTCTAATGCACCACGTACCATGGGCGTATCGGTAAAGCCTGGCGCAATGCCTGTGACCCGAATGCCGTGTGGCGTATACGCTTGAGCGGCTGATTTAGTGAGTGATACCACGGCGGCTTTTGCGGCGTTGTAGTGTGGGCTCGTCCCAGCGCCGACAAACCCATAAATGGATGCTGTGTTGACGATTGAGCCTTCTTTCACCCCCAGCTCCATCATCTTGTTGCCTGCGTACTGAATACCATAAAATACGCCATCTAGATTGATACGCATCATCCGGTCATACTCTTCACTGCTGAGCTCAGGGAACGGTGCAAGCGCGCCAATACCCGCGTTGTTGAACATGCCGGTGAGTGTGCCATATTTCTCAACCGTAAAGTCAATGACGGCTTGGATGTTTTCTTTTTTACTCACATCCAAATGGTAAGCGACAGCCTCTTTTTTTGCTTTCTTAATTTCGACAACGACCTCTTCTGCCAATTCCATGTTGATGTCTGCGACGACGACGCTCACGTCCTGATGGGCGAGTTTAATCGCCGCTTCGCGGCCGATGCCTGAGGCGCCACCGGTGACAATAATGACTCTTTTCATGTGAATCCTCCTTAGATTTGGTGTTGTTTTCTATGCTAAACACACGGTGCGTGTTAAGCCCAAGCTTCACCCCATGATTGCATCGCATCGAGGACAGGTTTTAACGCACTGCCTTTAGAAGTCAGTGCGTACGCATCATGCGCACACTCCTCACAGGGGACCTTCTTAATCAAGGCCATGGTTTCCAGTTCTTTCAGTCTTTGTGATAACACTTTGGCGCTACAGTTGATGTTGTGCTGTAGCTCCGTAAAGCGCTTTGCGCCCGACATTAAGTGCATCACAATAAAGCCTGTCCAGCGTTTGGACATTAGCGTAGCGGTATAGGTAAACTTTGGACACATCGTCGCTTTCATCGTTATCACCTCAATACTTATTATAACGTGAGCGCTTACATAAGTAAAGTAAGGCTCCAAAGACTCGTTTTCATGGGAAGCTATGCTATAATGCATTAAGTCATGTTTTTGGAGGGTTTTATGCCACCGATTGTGGTTATTACATTGCTCATTGTCATCATCACATTTATCGCCATTGGATTATCTAATTTACTGTATCGAGTTAAACCCATCGCCATCTTTATTCTCCCACTCGTCACATTAGGATTAGCCGCGTGGAGTTTCTTAGAAGGCCGAGCCTCAAATGATTTGGGAGGCGTCGCTTACATCCTCTTTGCACTCGTGTTTATGTTGGTGTTTGTGATCAGTGGAATCTATAGTTTAATAAAATACGCAAAAATCGGAAAAGAATCTTAAAAACGCCTAAAAAATAGGCGTTTTTTATTTAGAAACTTTCTATTTATAAGCGCTTACTTTAGACCATATTCGCTAGGAAATACCGTGACTTTACGTTACAATATAGGTGTGTCAAATCTATATGACAGAAAGTAGGAAAAAACATGCATTTAGACAAAGTTTTAGATGAGTCTGTTTTAGATGATGCGCTCTTAGGTGAGCTTGATGGCTACATCAGCACCTTAGAGGGCGACTTGCAAGAACAACTCATCCATGTGCTTCACAAAGCACAACTGATGTTTGGGTACTTACCCCCAAATCTACAACGTCACATCGCGATTAAACTTAATTTGCCAAGTTCGCACGTCAACGGCGTCGTGACGTTTTATTCTTTTTTCAATGAAGAACCGATGGGCAAATACACCGTGAGCGTGTGCATGGGCACCGCATGCTTTGTTAAAGGCGCCGACAAAGTATTAGACATGGCGTTAAAACAAGCGAAAAGTGAACGTAACAAAATCTCTGAAGATGGTCTTTTCACCATCAAAGATGTTCGCTGTATCGGCGCATGTGGCTTAGCCCCAGTGTTGACGGTTAACGAGAAGGTTTACGGTAACGTAGAACCTAAAGAAATGCGCAAGATTATCAAGAAACACCAAGGAGAACGCCATGAAGATTGAATCGTTTGAAGCCTTAAAAGCATGGAAAGCGAGTTTTCCTAAACGAGAAGATTTCAAACTGACGATGATGGTTTGTGCAGGGACGTCTTGTATTGCCTCAGAAGCGCAAATCATTGTGGATATGTTTGATCATCTCTTAAAAGAACATGGGATCAACGAGAGTGTCCAACTCATTAAAACCGGGTGTTTTGGTTTTTGTGGCCAAGGACCTATCTTAAAAGTTGAACCCGGAGACATCAACTACGTCCGTGTAAAAGTCCAAGACGTTGAAGAGATTTTTAATTCCCATATTTTAAATGGGGACGTCGTCACACGCTTGCTTTACCGTAACCCTGGTGAAGATACCGTCAGTGAAGATTCTTCTGGGATGGATTTCTATAAGAAACAAGTCCGTGTGGCCCTAAGAAACTGTGGCGACATTGACCCTGAAGACATTCGTCATTACGTGGCCAAAGATGGCTATTTTGCACTCGCTAAAGCACTCACCAGCATGACCCCTGAAGAAGTGGTCAAAACCGTCAAGGATTCCGGATTACGTGGCCGTGGCGGTGGTGGTTTTTCAACGGGTTTAAAATGGCAATTTACCGC
>SKKW01000123.1:0-4893 GCA_007123535.1 Candidatus Izemoplasma sp.
AATTCGTTTTTAAACCCACTTGTAAACACTTGAAAAAACGATCCATTTTTTCAGGTGTTTTTTTATGGAAGAGGTGCGTATGAACCGCTCGTACAGTCTTAAAAAAAACACCGACATTAAACAAGTGCTTGATCATCGGCGTGTCGTATCAACACCACACTTTTCGCTTTATAAGCGCGCCAATCCAAAGAACGCGCATTTTCGGATTGCCTTCAGCGTCCCGAAGAAATTTGGCTCAGCGGTGAAACGCAACCAGATGAAGCGTCGTTTACGCATGATCATCACACAAGCGTCTTTAACAACCACCGACGATCTGTTTGTTTTAGTTCGACCCAAAGCAAACACGCTCACGTTTGCGGTCATTAAAGACGAGTTAACCATGCTGCTAAAGAAACATAATCTAACAAAGAGGTGACCCATGCGTTTTAATCGAAAAGCTCTCATTTTAACTGTCATGTTAGGTCTTGTGCTGACCTTATCGGCCTGTACGTCAGGTGAAAGCACGTTTGATTTACCGATTGGGGCCGACGCTGGTATTGGTTGGGTCCAATGGATTGTCAGTCAACTCGCTTTAGCGATTGCGGCTATTAGTGAACTAAGCGGTGGCTACTATGTCGTGGGATTGGTCTTCATTACGCTGTTGATTCGGATTGTGGGTTGGCCCATTTATTCAAAATCAACCGCGATGTCTGCGAACATGCAGTTTGCGCAACCAGAAATTTCGAAGCTTCAAGAGAAATATGCTGGCCGTAAAGACGAAGCCAGTCAACGCGCGATGCAACAAGAGATGATGGCTATCTATAAGAAGTATAAAATCAACCCTGCGAGTTGTTTGTTGCCTTTCTTACAAATGCCCATCTTCATTGCGATGTATCAAACCGTGAGACGGATTCCGCTCACGCCTGACTTTGATCATCTGAATTACGATTTCTTATGGTTTAATTTTAAAACCGAACCGACAGGCTCGATTATAGAAATTTGGCGGATTGGTGAAAACTTTACGTTTTACCTTCTAGCCATCATTGTTGGGGCGACGATGTTCGCGTATCAAAAATACGCGATGCGTAAGCCGGATCACTTAAACAATAAGAAATACACCAAAACCGCTGCGCAAGTACAAAGTGAAAAAACGATGAAGTTTATGACCTATTTCTTAACCCTCATGTTAACGACGATTGCCTTTACCAATTTAGGCATCGCCTTCTACTGGATTTTAGGGAATGGATTCCAATTTTTCCAAACCTACGTCAACCGTAAAAAAACCGCGAAACAATTTGCGGGAATGAAAGGGTGAGGAGCTTGAAAAAACTCCAATTTGAAGTTAAAAGTGAAGCCGAAGCCATGAGTGTGGCGACCCATCATTTCAAGTTAAACCCAAACTACATAAAACTCGATATCGTCGAGAAAAAAGGCATGTTTGGCCTTAAAAAATCTTATGATGTGACGGCCTCAATCGAGGTTGATTTACTCGATTTAGGGTATGGGTTATTACGCCAAATGCTTGAAGACATGGGCATTAAAGCCGAGGTATCAGGGGAAGTTGATACCGAAACCCAAACGATTGCGTATACCATCGAATCACCAGACAACCCCTTATTGATTGGCCGCGGTGGGAAAACACTTGAAGGCATTCAATTTTACTTAAGAAACGTAATTAACCTTTACACAGAAGAGCGCACCATGGTGGTTTTAGACATTGGGGGCTACAAAGAAAACCGTCGTCGTCAGTTAGAAATTTTAGCGACCAAAACGGCCAAAGAAGTGGCACGTACGGGTGTGGCTACGACGCTCAAACCAATGAACGCGTACGAACGCCGTATTGTGCACACGAAACTCGCGGATTGGCGCGATGTTTCCACCGTTAGTGAAGGCGAAACACCCAATCGATACCTCGTCATTCGTCCGAAAAAGCGATGAAATGTGTGGTGGGGTTAGGTAATCCTGGAAAACGCTATGCCATGACACGTCATAACGTGGGCTTTATGGTCGTAGACGCACTCGCTGCGTCTTTAAAACTCACCTTTAAAACGCAACGTAAATGGCGGGCTGAGGTGGCGGTTGGCCAAGGCTTTATCTTAGTGAAACCACTCACCTACATGAACGTCTCAGGCGAAGCAATCCAACATGTCAAACAGTTTTATAACTTCAAGGATGATGACCTTCTTGTGATCCATGACGACTTAGCACTCCCCCCGCTCACTTTAAGATTTAGACCTGGCGGTGGTGCCGGTGGACACAACGGACTCAAATCGATCATCCAACATTTAGGTCACCAACAGTTCAAACGGGGCCGCATCGGCATCGGTGCTACCCCGCAAGTGATGGCCACCAGCGATTACGTCTTACAGCCCTTTCCCAAGGCTGAACACCCGGACTTAAAAGACGTCATTGAACGCACCCAAGTCGCCATCAAAGTATGGCTCGATGGGATGAGTTTTGAAAACATGATGACACGCTATAATGAAACCCGTGCGACCCCCCTTCTTTAAGGTGGGTCGCCAAACGTCGTGATGAGATGAAACCTTTACTTAAGACGCTGCTTGCGCAAGCGCCCTTCCAGGCGCTCTTAAAAAGTTTAAACGACGCCTCATCGGTGAGCCTTTCTGGCTGTCCCGATGATTTTTTGTCGTTGTTAGTAGCGCATCTAAGTCCTTTGATTAACCGACCCGTCATCGTCGTTGAAGATTCCCTTACTCACGCCCAACAACGTTACGACCAATGGGCGCAAAACACCCAAATTAGATTGTACCCTCACGATGACTTTTTAACGCTTGATATGATGACAGGGAAAGACAGTTTCTTTATCGAACGCATCACCACCCTTCAAGGAATCATAAGGGGCGAGGTTCATACCGTCTTAACGCATCCAGCAGGGCTTTTAAAATGGGGGCTTAAAAGAAGCCATGTTGAAGCGTCCATGACGACGCTTAGTGTGGGGGATATTTTGCCCATCGAAACCTTTTTAGCGCAGCTTGTTGACCTTGGCTATGAACCGGTGCATGCAGTTGAAAAACCTGGGGAATTTGCGCACCGCGGCAGCATCATTGACATCTATCAAGTTCAGTATGATCATCCTGTTCGGTGTGATTTCTTTGACGACGAGTTAGACGCCTTACGGGTCTTTAACGTCGCGACACAACGTTCAATCAAAACACTAAGGACGATTACGCTTTTACCCAATCAACCCTTAGCCTTGCCTTTAGACAAGCGTCAAACGATGGCGGAACAGTTACGACAAACGCTGTCGCAACAGCCCTTAGATCAAGAAGGGTATGCTCGCTTTGAAGAAGGGCTACACCGCTTTTTAGAAGGACAAGCAGACGAAACGTTTGTACGGTACTTATCGCTCATTGATGAAGTGTCGAGTTTGCCCGATTATCTAGAAAACCCGCTCATTGTGTGGATTAACACCCCACGCATTGACGCAGGGGTTGAGCGCTTTAATAAAGAAATTAAACAATGGCGCCAACACCAAGGCACCTTTGGAAAACTGCCATTTTCTTTTTACGACGAGACGTTGCTTAAACAGCCTAAGCCCGGCCTACGTTTAAACCCGTTTGACGATCAAGAAGCGGGTGTTAATCATCGTTGGCGGATGAAAGAGACACTCCCTTATGAGCACAATGTCTTTGCGCTCATTAACGATTTAAAAAAGCTTCGTGATAAACAAACAGTGGTCTTGTTATTAGAAAACGAAGCCCGTCGTAAAAAGGTTTCAGAGTGGTTAGAAGAACATCAGTTAGGCTTCATGTATGTGGGCGAAGAGGAAACCTTGGTTCCTAACACCATCAACCTCTTAATCAGCGATACGTTTGTGGCCTTTGAATGGTTAGACGCACGTTTGCACGTACTCAGTGAAAACGAGTTGTTTAAACGCCGTAAAAAGAAAAAAGGGCGCTATCAAAGCGTCTTTAAAGACGCGCGTAAGATTGAACATGCTAAAGCGTTAGAACGCGGCGACTACATCGTCCATCAAGACCACGGCATCGGCCGCTTTATGGGACTTGAAACAATGCAGCTCAAAGACACCCAAAACGATTATATGGTGATCGCTTATCAAGGCGACGATAAGCTTTATATTCCCGTTGAGAACGTGCACCTCATTCAAAAATACACCGCCTTAGAAGGCATGGTTCCAAAAATCCATCGTCTCGGCGGAAACGACTGGGCCAAAACGAAAGCGCGTGCGCGTAAACAAGCGAAAGATGTGGCTGAGAAGCTATTAAAACATTACGCTGTACGAGCGCAAGCAACGGGCTTTGCGTTTTCTGAAGATACCTCTTTGATGCATGAATTTGAAGCGGATTTCCCCTACCTTGAAACGCCCGATCAACACACGGCGATTGCGTCCGTCAAAGCCGATATGGAACAAGCGAAGCCGATGGACCGTTTAATTTGTGGAGATGTTGGTTATGGGAAAACCGAAATCGCCTTACGGGCTGCGTTTAAAGCCGTCCTCGATAACAAACAAGTTGCCTACTTAGCGCCAACGACGCTTTTAACGCGCCAACATTATTACACCTTCCGTGACCGCTTAGCCAAACACGGCATCAAAGTGATGTTGGTGAATCGCTTTGTGGAGCCAAAAAAACAAAAACTGGCGTTAGAAGGGTTACGCACCGGAGCGGTCGATGTGATCATTGGCACGCACCGTTTATTATCAAAAGATGTGGTCTTTAAAGATCTCGGGTTATTGGTCGTGGATGAAGAACAACGCTTTGGTGTCGAACACAAAGAGAAGATTCAAGCGATGCGCGCCCATGTGGACGTTTTAACACTCACCGCCACACCGATTCCAAGAACCCTACAAATGGCCTTAAGTGGGGTCAAGTCGATGAGTTTACTCAACACCCCACCCGCCAATCGTCACCCGATTCAAACGTATGTCTTAAA
>SKKW01000076.1:0-4889 GCA_007123535.1 Candidatus Izemoplasma sp.
AGTTCTTCGGTGCTTTGGAGGCCTTCAAGTCTTATAGGCTCTCGCCATGGAAGTAGTTTTGAAATAAGTTTAAGGCTTTTCTGTATGATTCTTTCAAAGATTCGCATTGGATCACCTCATCGTCATTATAGCACGCTTCTTCTAAGCATGTTTGCAAGACATTTATAAAACATATCGTTTGCATTTTAATCCCTTTTAAGGCTAAAGTATACATGAAAGGAGCGTTGGTCATGGCAAGCAAACAATACGAAGTTAAAAGCATGAAATGCGTCAGTTGCACCATGGGCATTCAAAAGCTACTCAAACGTCAAGCGCCCATTGCGAAGGTGGATGTGGTGTTCGGCCAAAGCAACATTACCGTCACCTTTAAAGATGAAACGATTGACGATCAAACCGTCATTGATACAGTGGCTCGCTTAGGATATAAAGCGGTACCAGCCGAGTAAAAAGTCATCCTCGCGGATGACTTTTTTTTATTCTGATGGATAACGGAGGGTGTCAATTTGTTCATGCGGCGCTTCAAGGGGATGCGATGTCACACCTAAATGTGAAATGACATAAAGAATGTCACCGACATACACGGCCCGCTCGACGCTCGCATGCATGTGGTAGCGCATCGCCACTTCAGAGCCTGCGTTGATGTCTTTAATAGCCTCTTCTGCGAGTGCTTGATGATTAATTCGTGCACTGATTGTAATCGGCATGTCCGCCTCAGGATTAATGGTAAAGAGTAAGTATTCGCTCACTGAAATCTGTTGTTGGTAATTTTCTAGCCACTGTAACCGGTTCAGACTAAAACCAAAAATTTGATGATCTTCACTGACAAGGATGGCTTTGTGATTATGTAAGGCTTCCGCAAACTGCCAGCCTTGATTTTGATTTAGTAGGATGGTAGGCTCACCAACCACCACAGGATTATGTGTGTCTTCGATGTTATAAAGCGTTAATTTAAGGCCAATCGTCATGCCTCTAGCATCCGTTTCATAACCTAAACCAATGATGTAGTTATCCAACCATGGATGTTGATAAGTACTAAAGCCTGTGATCTCTAGTTCGCCTAAGATTTCGGGCGCATAAGGGTCGCTTAAATCAATGGTATAGAAAGGATCGATCAGTTCAAACGTGACCACCGTGGCCATGGGTCCCATAAAGCGAGCTGAACGAATGGTTTCGTGCGGTTTGCCGATGCCCTCATCGATCAACGCCACTTGGGTGAGTGTATTTTCCTCGTGTTTTAGCACATAAAGGCGATTGATGGTTTCTGCACGGGTGGTCTCCCAGTCCCAACGACTTTCTGTCGTGAAGACACGTAAATAACCCTCGTACTCATCCATCGAAAACTGATTCAAGATGTGACCATTTATTTGAGCGTTACCTGCGTATTCTGGGGCACTTGCGTCAGTAAACGCAAAATGAACTAAGGTCGTGACCGCATGGTAATGGACACGGTTGTTAAAACGTTCTGAGACGACATGATACTGATGGGACGCAAAGGTGATGCCTCGGTGATTGACGTAAATGGGTCCCCAGTGATAGTTTCCTAAAAAGGTCGTATGATCTGCTTCTGGTGAGTCATTTAATGTAATCGTTGAAAGAATTAAAAAGGCTTCCGTGTCAACACTGGGTAAATAATGGATGGTTTCATACGATGGACGCGTGAGCGTATCATTATGTTTAAACACTGGGCGCACGTCGTCGTTTTGATCAACGTTCGGGGTGTAGGTGTGAACTAAAATGAGTTGATCATCTTTAAGACGTGTGGTCATCGCGTGACCTTTGATTTCAAAACGATCTTGATGTTCTAGCGACGTTTTTTCGTAAAGGTCCACCACGGTGTAAGTATCATGATGCCACCATCCAAAGCCAATATCAAACACCGGCTCATCGCCATCGCTTGGACGATGACGCTCTAAGGACTCATGGCGTACACTGAGCACAATGAGATAGTCATCGGTCAGGTATAGTTCTGTAAAATAGCCATCGCTTGGCGCGTCTAAACGAAGGCGTGTGGTCATTTGCCCTTGAGCTAACAAATCAATGACATAAAGTTGTTGATGGTCGATGCGATAGAGGCGATTTTGATCCACTTTCACACGATCGCCTTCGTCAATGCCAGGGACTTGAACGTTGGTCTGCGACGTCGATGAGCCTTGTGAGGCATCACTTTCTGCCGTGGTCATCGCTGCGTCTTCAGCCAGCGTACGAAAACCGAAATTAAAAGGATGATTTGAGTGATTTGATGGTCTTAATAAACGGACCAACTCTGCTTGATCTTTCACCCCCAAAAGCGTTGTGTTTTGCACGGGGTCTGCAGGCGTGGTGCAGGCGGTTAAAAAGATAATGCTTAAAAAGGTCAATAAAGCTAACATCCGTTTCATAGAAGACACCTCGTTTTTTTTTCTTTAAGCATACAGAACGTATGTGACAAACAGGTGACAAGCCTTTGAAAGTCAAAAAAAACCCCTTCAGCTTAGCGTTTCGCGTGCTACAATAAACGTGAGGTGACATCATGGCTCAAGCGAACATCTTATTGGTTGAAGATGACCTTAAACTCCAAGCGCTCGTTGAGCGTTATTTAGTCAATGAACATTATCAAGTGTTTAAAGCCCAAGACGCAAAAGAGGCTGAAACACTCTTTTTTGAACACCCCATCGATTGTGTGTTACTTGATGTCATGTTAAAAACAACCGACGGTTGGCGTGTTTTAAGAACGCTTAGACAACATAGCCGGGTGCCCATCATCATGTTAACCGCACGTTCTGAAGAAGATGATAAATTGTTTGGTTTCCATTTAGGCGCGGACGATTACCTTACAAAACCTTTTAGTTTAAAAGAGTTGATGGCACGGATTAAGGTCCAGTTGAATAAACACTTAAAGAACCACGATGTGTTAACCATCGGTGTTTTAACCGTGAACCTTAAAGCCGAACAAACGACGCTTGAAGGGCGTCCATTAGCGCTCTCACCCACAGAATACGCCTTATTAGTTTTGTTCATGCAAGAGGCTGGTCACGTCTTGTCAAGAGCGCTTCTATTAGACCGCGTATGGGGTTATGATTATTATGGCGATACAAGAACGGTTGATACGCACGTGAAACGATTACGTCAAAAACTAAAACCTTACCCGTTTATCACAACCGTCAGAGGCAGTGGGTATCGTTTTGATCGGATCGACGATGAGACGTAATCTATTTTGGCGTCTCACACTGTTTTTTATTCTTTTCGCCAGTTTAATCAGCCTTTTATTTTGGTTACTTCAACTCTATGCGCTCCCTAGGTTGATTACCCTCCGTACCGAGCGCGAATTAATCGATGAAGCCACCGCAATCGAAACGCTGATTGCAGAAGCCCCCTCACAAAGTGCCTTACTCGAAGTGCTTGAAGCTAGAGACACACAAACCGCTAGTTTTATCACGTTATACGGTCAAAACGGCCAAATCTTGTATTCAGCGATGACACAAACGCCTCTTCGCGCTATTGAACGTGATCGTTTATTGAATGAAGCTTCTTTTACACTCATCAGTGTGCGCCAAAACTTACCTTACTTAAACTACTATACAGTGAGTGAAGGGGTTATTCTAAGATTAGCCATCCCTTTACAAACCTATGACCGACAACTCGGGTTAATCAATCAATTATTTTTCGGCGCGTTAATCCTCTCTTTAACCCTCGGTGTCGTATTGGCTTGGTGGTTTTCAAAGACGCTGACAAACCCACTCAACCGACTTGAAAAAGCGGTCTCGACTTGGAATGAGTTTAGTCTTCCAGAAAACTTCATCGTTGAGGGTGAGGATGAGATCGCAAAGCTTTCACAGTCTTTTTATGATTTAAGCCTACGTTTAAACGCCACTTATAAACAGCTTCAAGATGAGCTCCAAAAAGCCACCGCTCTTGAACAAGCGCAAAAAGACTTTTTAGCACAAGCGTCGCATGAGTTAAAAACGCCGCTTTCGATTATACAAGCGTCCTTAGAGACCTTAAGTGATGGGGTTCTAACGACGAAAGATGAACAAGCATCGTTGTATCAATCGATGACGGAAGAAACGCTGCGCATGCAAACGCTCGTTGAACAACTTTTAAAACTGGTGAAGCTAGAACAAACCGAACCGATAATATCGTTCACTCAATGCGACATTAAACGCCTTACACTCAACGTCATTGAGCGTTTATCACTCATCTATCCTCTAGAACCTAAGGTTAAGTTGATAGGGGATAATTTCATAGTAAAAGGGGATGAAGCCTCCTTATGGCTCGCCTTAAGAAACCTCATTGAGAATGCGCAACAACACAAAAAATTAGACAACATTACAATCTCTATTTTAGATGAAAAAGATGCGCTTGTGTGGCGCATAGAAAATCAATACGATGCCTCTAACCCGCTGGATGAATCAAAATTAACACAACCGTTTGTCAAAAAGAATCCTTCAGATCAACGTCATGGTCTAGGGCTTACTTTAGTAAAACGCGTCATCGACCGTCATCAAGCCACACTATCAATTGAAACCACCAACCCATTCATTGTTACTTTAACCTTTAAAAAAGACTGAACTTTTTTCAAGTTCAGTCTTTTCATTTAGGATGCAACGTCTTCGGCTTGAACGGTCAAAGATTGTGAAAATCCTGCGCGGGCCGTGTCTCGAACAAGAATGACGTCACCTTCTTGAGCAACTAAATTATCCACACGGGTCGCTGATGAGGGGACGTTAAGCCATGTTTGCCCTTGATCAAAGCTGTATTGATAGGTCGATGACACATTCACTAGTGCCACAGTGCCAATCGTTTCACCCGGCTCAAGCGACACATCTAAAGTATTTCCAGTCGCGTCTTGTCCTAATGATACGATGAATACAATGCCTAAGGCAATGACAGATAAGGTCACAATGCTTATG
>SKKW01000085.1:0-4884 GCA_007123535.1 Candidatus Izemoplasma sp.
GCCCGCAGTAGAGATTCTGGGGGAAGTGGCCTGGGCTTAAGCATCATTAAAAACGTTGTCTTAAAACACCAAGGCCGTATTGAAGTCAAAAGCATCAAAGGAAAAGGCTCGACATTTAGTGTTTGGCTACCCCTTGAAAAACAGCCTTAAGGATTTATGCTTGCATCCCAAGGATGAATCGTATATAATACATAAGCATTAAGAAAAAAGGGTGTCTTGCTATGCCGAAAAAAGCGATTTTTGTTCGCATCAGTGATGGTCAAAATGAACATTCTTTTGACGCCATAGCTCTTCATAAAAACGACACACTCACGTTTCAAGACGATGAACACGCTTGGCACACCGTGACCTTCGGTGTAAAGAAAATTCATTATCTCAAACAAGGTGAGATGGACGTGGCTTTAACCTTACAAGAAGCACACCATCATCCCGCTGAGATCACTGTCGCAGGAAAGACACTCACGCTTTTGGTTCATACCGAAAGCCTTAGCCAAACGGCTGAGTCACTAACCATTCATTACAGTCTATGGGACGGGGAAGAACGGTTAAGTCAACATCAATTCACCTTGATGTTTAAAGAGGGAGCGAGCCATGATATTAGAACATGAAATGAGTTTCATTAATGTCGCAGAAGTCATCATTAAAGAACGTAAAGAACCGATGGATCTTTACGATTTATTCGATGCAATTTTAGCGCAAAAAAACGTTCAAGATTTAGACGAAGAACAAGTGGTCCAAACGTTGAACACGTTCTATGCGGATTTAACCAGCAGCGCTAAGTTTGTCTACACTGGCGGAAATACATGGGACTTAAAAGAACATCAAAACGTCGAGCTATGGGAAAAAGATGGCTCATTTTATAGTGAATATAAAGAAATCCACGACGACGTCATGGAAGCACGTTTAGAAGCAGCCGCACGTCGTGAGCTTGAACATCAAGAAATGTTAGAGAAACGCAAAGAACGTGAAGCGATGCTTCAAGCGGCACGTGAATCTCAAGAATCACCAGCTCTTGCGGTCGAAGAAACCGTGACGTTTGAAGAAGAAACCCTTGAAGAAGAGGTTCTTGTCGAAGAAACCTTAGAACCTGTGGCTGAAGAACCAGCCGAAGATGCTAGTGAGGAACAAAACTTAGAAGCGGACTTCGGTGATCTGGAAGAAGAAGTTTTAGAGGAAGACGACTTCGATGAAGAAGAGTACAATAAACGCATGGATGAGTTTGAAGATCTCTACGAAGATGATTAAGAAACCCTTTGCGTCCATGACCGACTTTTGATATACTTATGTCGGGCACTTTAATGATAAAGTTCTCCTTTCGAGGAGAACTTTTTTATTTAATTACGTGTACGGAGGGTTAATATGAGCGAAACCAAATACATTTTTGTTACTGGTGGTGTAGTGTCTTCCTTAGGGAAAGGCATCACCGCCTCATCGTTAGGTCTGTTGTTAAAAAACCGTGGATTGAAAGTTTTTATGCAGAAATTTGATCCTTACATTAACGTCGATCCAGGCACGATGTCACCGTATCAACACGGTGAAGTTTTCGTGACCGAAGATGGCGCTGAAACCGATCTTGATTTGGGCCACTATGAGCGTTTTATTGACGAAAATCTTTCCCAAAATTCGAACATCACGACCGGGCGTGTTTATCAAAGTGTAATTGAAAAAGAACGTCGAGGCGATTATTTAGGTGCGACCATACAAGTCATCCCTCACATTACCGATGAAATCAAAGGCAAAATCTTAGCGGCTAAGATTGAATCACAAGCCGATGTTATCATCACAGAGATTGGCGGGACGGTGGGCGACATTGAATCGCTTCCTTTTTTAGAAGCCATTCGTCAATGGCGTTTAGATTATGGCGCTCAAAATACGCTTTTTATTCATAATACACTTGTCCCTTATTTAGAAGCAGCCAATGAAATGAAAACAAAACCGACGCAGCACAGCGTCAAGGAACTTAGAAGTCTTGGCATCAATCCAGACATCATTGTGCTCAGAACGTCTCATCCTATCACCGAAGAGATGCGTCATAAAATCGCGCTTTTTTGTAATGTCCAAAAAGAAGCTGTTATTGAAGCGATGGATGTAGATGTCATTTACGAAGTTGCGCTTGAGTTACAAAGACAGCACTTAGATGCGATTGTCTGTCGTCACTTCAGTTTAAGTTGTCAACCAGCCAAGATGGATGAATGGGTCCAATTGATTGAGCGTATTAAACACTTAGGGCAAGACATGAAGATTGCCTTGGTCGGTAAATATACGCAACTTCACGATGCCTATCTTTCTGTGGTTGAAGCGTTAAAACATGCGGGCTACGCGCTTAACGTAAATGTTCAGATTGAATGGATTGATGCGGCAGTGGTCGCTGAAGACCCGGCATCAGACGACCTTTTCAAGCATTGCGATGCGATGGTGGTGCCAGGCGGGTTTGGTCAACGCGCGACGCTTGGTAAAATTAAAGCCATCACTTACGCACGGACGCATAACATGCCATTTTTAGGTCTCTGTTACGGTATGCAATTAGCAAGCATCGAGTACGCACAAAATGTATGCGGCTTAGAAGGGGCCTCCTCCACTGAAATCGATGCGATGACCCCACATCCGATTATTCACTTATTGAGTGATCAAGAAGAAGGCATGGATAAAGGGGGCACGCTGCGTTTAGGTGGGTACACGTGTACACTAAAACCGAACACTCATGCACACCGACTCTATCAACAAGATGACATTGTTGAGAGGCACCGTCACCGCTATGAGTTTAACAATAAATATTTAGATATCCTAGAGTCTAAGGGTGTCGTGTTCTCAGGAACGTTCACCCCACTAAATTTGATGGAAATCATGGAGATTCCCAATCACTCTTACTTTGTTGCTACACAATTTCACCCTGAATTTAAGTCACGTCCACTTAAACCTCATCCCTTATTTTATGGCTTAATTGAGGCCGCACTAAAACAAAAATAGAACGCCTAACGGCGTTTTTTTTGTATCGTACTTTGAAAAGCAACAAAATACGCTATACTTAAGAGTAAGTGTCAAAATCAAACATAGAATGGTGTGAAAACATGGTCGAAAAAACAGTGTTACAACGCTTGTTAGATGAAGCGGTTGAAACAGGCGCAGATTTTGCGGAGATTTTCTTAGAAGATACGAAACAATCCGTCATTCGTGTCGTCAGCGGCGAAGTCACGAACATTAACCGCAACGTCACGTATGGCGCAGGCGTACGCCTACTTCATGGCGTTGATGAAGTGTACGGCTATACCAATAAAACGGATGAAGCCTCACTCAGACAACTAATCCATAACTTACGTGCTTCTTTTCAGTTTGAACCACAACAAACCCAACCTTTAGGGGGCTCTAAGCCGTATGTCAATCCTGTCAAACGGCCGATGGATACCGTCCCTGTGCAAGAAAAAACAGGGCGACTTGTGACATTATCCAATCGTATGAAATCTTACGATAAACGTATTGTCCAAGCCATTACCCAGTTGTTGGAATCAGAACAGGACATCTTAGTTGTTAACAGTGAGGGTGTGTATCAAGACGATAAGCGCACCTACACTCGTGCGGTCTTTATGGCGGTTGCTAAAGAAGGCGATCTCATGCAAGAAGCGTTTGAGGGTCCTGGACGATTTATGGGCTTTGAACTCTTTGATGAACTTGATATGGAAAGTTTTGCAGACGATGTTGCCCACAGCGCCATTACCTTACTCAGTGCTGAAGATATGACCTCTCAAGTGATGCCTGTTGTGTTACATAACGGCTTTGGTGGCGTTATATTCCATGAAGCGTGTGGCCATCCCTTAGAAGCAACCTCAGTCGCAAAAGGCTTATCACCTTTTGTGGGTAAACTGGGTGAGAAGATCGCCTCAGATGTGGTCACGGCGTATGACGATGGCGATGTTGAAGGCGCTTGGGGCCGTTTAAGTTTTGATGATGAAGGCCGTCCAACACAAAAGAATTTATTGATTGAAAACGGGACTTTAAAAGGCTATTTAATTGACTACCGAAACAGTCGTAAAATGAAGATGGAACCCACCGGAAGTGGGCGTCGTCAGTCTTATAAGTTCTCACCAACATCACGCATGAACTCCACTTACATTGCACCAGGGAAAGACAAGTACGAGGACATCATTAAAGATACCAAATATGGTCTTTTTGCGAAGAAAATGGGTGGAGGTACGGTCCAACCAGCGACAGGTGAATTTAACTTTGCTGTGCAAGAAGGCTATCTCATTGAAGATGGCAAGTTAACAAAACCGGTACGCGGAGCGATGTTGATTGGTCATGGCAAAGACATCTTATTTAAAGTGGACAGAGTGGCCGATAATATGACGTTTGGACAAGGTATGTGTGGATCGCTTTCAGGCTCAGTACCTGTGGATGTGGGACAACCCACCATTCGTGTTCAAGGCATGACCGTCGGTGGCGCAGGAGGTAAAGCATGAATAAACAAGCGTGGATCGAAAAGGGTCTAGCCAAAGGGTTTAGCGATTTAGAGTTCTTCATCACAAGAGCAAAAACAACGAAGCTTTCCATGTATCAAGGAAAACTGGATCAAAACGTTCAAAGCGATGTTGAAAACGTGAGTATTCGAGCGATATTTAAAGAAAAACTTGTGAGCGCAAGATTGGAAGACTTAAGCGAAGAAACCATCGATAAAACACTCGATGTGATGCTTGAAAACGCGAAGGCGATTACCGCGAGTGAACCTGCGATTATTTATGAAGGTTCAAAGAAATATCCAGAAGTTAAAGTGGAAGACTTCAACTTTGTTGAGGTCCCAATTGAAGACAAAATACAACTGGTTCATGATTTAGAGAAAAACATTTTAAGTGCGGATCATGTCAAACAAGTTCAATCCACCATGTATCAAGA
>SKKW01000130.1:0-4878 GCA_007123535.1 Candidatus Izemoplasma sp.
TGATTCGGTTCATCGGTGTCTTCTTCAACGACGAGATAATCACAATACATCTGAATTTCATTGCGGTCTTCATTGAACTCAACACGGACAACGTCTTGCGTTTGAAAATGCTTTTTATACGCGTTTAAAAGACCTTTTTCAAACACCTCTAAGACTTTTTCTTTTTCTAATCCGCGCTCATGAGTGATTGCTTCAAGCGCTTCAAAAAATGGTTTTGATTGCATGGTGGTCCTCCTAGAAATGAATCGCCAAACGCAACATCGTAATGTCGGCGTGGTGAATCGTGTGTTGTTTTTTCTTTTTAGTGGTGACTTGGATGGTGTCACGTGTGACCGAATCTAAGCCGCCTTCGATGGTTTGTTCATGGGTGGTCACAACGACCCACCGACCCACCGCTCGTTTCATTTGTTCAAGGGTGTGTAGCTCACGCTCAGGATCCGCAGAACCGACTTCAAGCTGGTAGCTCCCAGCAATCAAATCTTCATGATCGTCAAGCGCTAAAGATAGGGCTTGATTGACTTTAACGACATCGTCGATGCCTAAATAGCCAACGCCTTCAATGTCAACCACAAGCGTCTGTTCACCATCTTTTGGACCAAGCGTAATGGCGTAGACAAAGTAGCCTTCACTTTCCACCACACGATGTATTAATTGTGTCAGTTTGTCCATCATACCCTCCTTATTTGGCAAAGAAAAGAGTGGGCGCTGACCCACTCCTCTAACCCATATGCGTAAATATGATAGCACACTTTCTCACGCTTGACAAGTCTTATCCTTGTGTCAATTGATGCATCAAGATGCTCCCGGCGACGGCCACGTTTAAGCTTTCAACGGAGGACGTTTGAATGGTCATCGGGTGATGAGAGTGCGCTAAAAAAGCGTCACTCAACCCTTGACCTTCGTTGCCTAACATCAACACGTAAGGCCCTTCGATGGGGTGGGGTTTTTGGCCATTTAAGACAGCCGCAATCATGGTATGTTTGGGGTACGCCGTTTTCAACTCTGAAGGGGTTTCTAAAATCTCTATAGGCAACGCAAATATCGCCCCTTGGGTGGCTCTTAAAACTTTTGGACTAAACGGATCGGCGCTTTGATAAAGCACCATACGATCAAAGCCAAAGGCGAGGGCACTTCGCATGAGTGTTCCCACATTGCCAGGGTCCTGAACACGATCTAACAAAACGACACGTTCACCTTTAGTCTTTCGTTCTGGTTTCTTGACGATGGCTGCGACAGGCATCGTGTGTTCGGTGATTTTCTTCATCACGTGCTCACTCACAGACACAGCTTGCGGGTATTTTGTGGTGGGCGTTAGCGTCAAGATCACCACCACTTCGGTGTGTTCAAGCGCTAAGTCGACGAGATGCTCACCCTCGACCAAACAAATGCCCTGGGCATCCCGGTATTTTTTTTGTTGCACTTTCGCCCAGGTCTTAACCTGATCGTTTTGTACGGATGTAATCATACGCGCTCCTACGTCCCACATGTGGTCACGAACCGGGTGGGGTTATGTTTGGGTGGCCCTTCGTGTACTTTTTGAGCCTTAGTGTGTTGATAAGGGTGTTTAAGTAGCTCTAAATATTGGTTAAACGGTGTGATGTCTTTGGTTAGACTCACCGTGTTTAACAAACGCTCAACCGTGATGTTTCTTGGAATTAGAGCTGGATTGTGTTGTTTTTGAAGACGTAGTGGGTCTGGTTCTTGTGTTTTTCGTTTTTGATACCAACGCAACCATGACGCTATGTCCGGTTTTTGATAAAAAACATCCTCATAACGGTCAAAGGTTAAATCTAAAAACGTGCTCGTAAAGTCGCGTTCATGTTGATGCATGAAATCAAAAAAGGCATTGATGTGTTTAATGTCTTCTTGAGTGGCGTTTAAAAGGCCAAACTTCGCGCTCATTTTTTTCGCATACGCCGCTTCAAAGATCGGACCAAAGGTTTCTAAAGCCTCCGTAGCTAAAGCCACGGCTTTCTCTTGATCATCGTCGATGAGCGGCAACAAACTCACCGCTAAACGTGCGAGATTCCATGAGGCTATATAAGGTTGTTGGTTATAGGCATATCGGCCATGCGTGTCAATCGAAGAAAACGTTTGATTGGGTCGGTACGCATCTAAGAAGGCACACGGGCCATAATCGATGGTTTCACCGCTTATCGCCATGTTGTCGGTGTTCATCACGCCGTGGACAAACCCGACGCTTTGCCAAAGAGCGATGAGGTTGGCTTGACGTATAATCACACGGCGTAAAAACCCGAGTGCGTCGCTTGGTTCTAAATCAGCATCATGACGTTTAATCGCATACGCCAACAACGCTTTGAGATGGCTTTTATCTTGATGCATAGCGGCCCACTCAAAGGTGCCCACACGTAGATGACTCTTCGCTAAACGGACTTGATAAGCGCCTGGTTGAGGGGTTTCACGCGGAACTTCTAGACCGCTTAAGCCCACCAACAAGCTTCGTGTGGTGGGGATGCCTAACCCATGAAGCGCTTCTGAGATGAGTGCTTCTTTTAACATCGCAAAAAGTGTCGCTTGCCCGTCGCCACGACGCGCAAAAGGCGTCGGTCCGGAGCCTTTTAGGTGAAGATCATAGGTTTGACCTTGATGATCGATTTCTGCGAGCAAGACCGCGCGCCCATCGCCAAGCACCGTGAAATGGCCATATTGATGACCCGCATACGCCTGCGCGATGGGTGTGTGATCGGCGAAGGTGATTTGGCCCGCGAAAAAAGACGCCATGGCGGCTTCTTGTTTTGGCCAAGGCAAGTCAAAAGAAGCCATAAGTGAATCATTCACATAAAGTGTTTCATGGTTGTCTAAAGCTTGTGGCTCTGCGGTTTGATAAAAGATGTTAGGTAAGCGCTGATACGATAAAGTAGGGTTTAACCCTAGCGATTCCGCGAAAGGTTTAAAGGTTGTTTTCATGGGTGTAGTATAGCATGAAATCAACACTTTTTTAAAAGGGGTGCTTGACGTATCTAAAAATCATTATCGCTTTACCGAGGCTTTTGATACAATGAATGCATAGGAGGTGAGCCGATGAACTCAACGTTTGTTACCAAACAGTCATTCATCATCCAAACGTACCCCTATCAATCGCTAAACTTTCACTCGGTGACCTATGTTTCAGATGACCAATTCGTGTTAATAAATCCGCCACATGAGATGGTCATTCCTTGTTGGTTAGATTACTTAAAAACACACCATTCTGTGAGCGGTTGGTCTTATCTTTGGTTGAGTGAACTCACCCCGTGGACACTGACGCGTCTAAATGCTTTAAAACAAGCCGTACCGGAACTGACGCTCATCACCAGCGATACACTCAAAGCGCAACTGTTGGAAAACAATCCTTCACTGACGATAGACACACTAGATGACGCCCCTTTTGCCAAAACCAAACACCGCTGGCATGTGCTTGAAGCCTCAGCGCTACAGCCTAAGGGCGCACACCTTTTATACTTTCCTGAAACGAAAGTGTTTTTAAGCCAATCTTTGTTCAGTCAAACAACTTCTGAACTTGATAAAGACAATCTCAAACGCACGCATGAAACATTGTTTCATAACAGTGACCTTTTAAAGCCTATCTTACGGGAAATCAAAAAACTCGATATTACGCTTTGCGTGCCTTCCCATGGGCCTCTTTTTGATGAAAAACAATTTAAGCAATCCCTCGTGGCGCTCATGCAACACACTTTTTATGACCAACACTTCATCGTCAAAAAAGCCATCAGTCAAAAACGTTATTATAATTATGATGCACTGATTCAACAAGCGCTGATCATTCTTCAAACGCATGTGGATGTAGAGCGTTTTACAACGTTTTTAAAAAACCTTAATCTGATCGTGGAAGAAGATACGTTTGAAGTCATTGAAGCCCCCTTGAGTGGCCATAAGCTTTGGCATTATGTCTTTTTGCGGTTTCAAGCAGAGTTAGGCGTTGAAGCGCTCAGTGTCTTAGAGCCGTTCGTTCAGAAAATGCATAAACTGTATCACACCCCTATTCCTAACATTTATCAAACACAGTGGCACACTTTAGAAGCCTCCATCGCAAAAAAAGAAGACGAAAAACGTTTGCTTCAAACGTCGATTGACAGTTTAAATAAACAACTCAAAGACACTGAAAATAAGTTGACTAAGGACCCACTTACCAATCGTTATAATGAAGCGTTCTTTAGAACGTTCATCCGCGAACATCATCACGAGCCTTGGCACATCATGCTCATCAGCGTCGACCGCTTTCAAACGTTGAATCGACGTTTAGGGATTCAAGGTGCGAACGATGTGTTAAAAACACTCAGTTACTTGATTGAAGAAACACTTCCTACAGAATCGCTTATCTTTAAGTATACAGGCACGCAGTTTGTCGTCATGATGCCTGAAACCTTTGAGTTAAAAGAACACGCTGAACAATTAAGAAATGCGGTACGTGACAGTGTCTTGTTCGCAGAACCCATCGATGTCAACATTGCGACGCTCGCAACCGAATCCCTGCGTGATAGAGCGAGCGAACCGGCGCCTTTGAGCACGTGGTTTAAAGTCTTAGATACACGTTTAATGAAAGCGCAAAGTGTCGGACAAGGTGCGATTATTATGGCAGGCGATGATGTCACACAAGACCTTCAAAACACCCTTTTAATTGTCGACGAAGACGACGTTAATGTCCGGCTCATCACACGCTACTTTGAGCGAACCGATTTTCAGTGTCTCGCGTGCAGAGGGGTCGAAGAAGCGTTAGACATTTTACAAAAAACACCCGTTCAAGCCATCATCTCAGAGCTAAATCTCTCTAAGCTCGATGGGTTTTCACTCAAACAACGTCTCAATGAAGATGCCCGTTTAGAAAGCATTCCTTTCATTATTGCCTCGCACAATAAA
>SKKW01000017.1:0-4786 GCA_007123535.1 Candidatus Izemoplasma sp.
CCAGCACCCATAGGGCCGATTAGATAGACATTCAACGCGCGAAACCTACTGAATAGCTAAGGACTCGCGAATCATAGTCGGTGTGATGAAGATGAGCAACTCACGTTTAACTTCTCTTTCAGAACGATAACGGAACAATCCACCAAGAACCGGAAGATCACCTAGTAAAGGGGTTTTTTGTAGCTCATTGTTGATATCGTTTCTAAACACACCACCCAAGACGATAGTATCGCCATCATTCACCACAACAGTGGTTTCTAGCTGATTAGTGTTAATCAGAATTTCATTACCTAGTCTATTAGGGTCAAGAGAATCCTGTGTTATTTTTAAATCCATTGATATTCTATCGCCTGGATTTATTTGTGGTGTTACCTCTAGACTTAATACTACTTCTTTAAACTCGACGTTATCACCATCATTACTCGTTGTAGTATATGAAACCTCTTGGCCAGATTTAATTAGGGCAGGCATACCGTTTGTAGTGATAACTTTTGGCTGAGACACAATTTCAATTTTGTTATCACTTTGAAGGGCCGACAACTCTGCTGAGAGCAGTAATCCACTACTTAGATACCCAACACGAATCGCTGAAGACGCATTTTGCACGCCAAAATCAACCATACCTGCAACAGATGGTTGTGCATCTCCGCCAATTCCACCAATTTCAGGAATTGTTCCTGCACCGCCACCAACGGCTAATCTATTGTTTGCACTGCCCGCGGCTCCCCATCTAATACCTAACTCTCTAGCAAACTCGGTTGTTGCTGTCACCAAGCGAGCCTCAACCATAAGTTGCGCCACTTCAACATCAAACCGACGAAGAGTTCTTCTAATTTCTTCAACCTGTCTCGCCGTTTCTCTGACCATCAATACATTTGTTTGATCATCCGCAAGTATAAAACCTCGCTCTGTTATAAGTCTGGCTTCTTCTAACCTCTCTCTCATATCCGATGCTCGTCTGAAATTTACTTGGATAAATTCAGTAAGCAAAGGCGACAGCTCTTGGACTTGTTGCTGGCTTTCTACTTCCATTCTCTCTCTTTCAGCGATTTCAGTAGCCGTACCTACCATTAAAACATTGCCTGTTTCACGCTTGTCGAGTCCTTTGGATTTTAACAAAATATCTAAAGCCTGATCCCAGGGAACATTTTTCAAACGTAGGGTAGCCGTTCCTGAAACATTGTCACTAACCACAAGATTCATATCAGCAACTTCAGCAATTATTTGAAGAACTGCACGCACTTCTACGTTTTGAAAATTTAAATCAATTCGCTCACCAGTATACGGAAACATACTATCTTGCTGAGCTTGCTGCTCCTCGCGAGTTATGGGCTTGAAATCAACTATAAGCTGATTACCTGTCTGATACGCCATATAATCGAATGGATCTGAGGTAGGACGCATGAGAATTGTAGCGCCCCTGCCTGAAGCCATGCTATCGATAAATTGAAGCGGTGTTGCAAAGTCTTGTACATCTAAACGTTGCGCCAACTCACTAGAGATGACCGCTTCTGACAAATTTAAAACAACATTTCCACTTTCACGTGTTATATCCATTGCCGCACGATCGTTATTCATTTGAATAACAACTCTACCTTGATTGCCCTCTACTCTTTGGAAATCAATCGATTCAATGCGTGTTCTACCATCAGAAACTTGGGCAGTCGTTGCAGTAGACGCAGTTTGTGCCGAGGCTGTTCTAGCAGGCGCTGGAGAAGAAGATTCTTGAAACCTCATGACCAGCACATTGCCATCCATTTGCACGTCATGAGTTGCTGAACCCAAAAGGTTGGTTACAACACGTAAGCGCTCTTGTGCTTGGGCAAAGTTAACACTGTCAACAATACCTGTATTGACGCTTAATGAGCGACCACCTAACTCATTGGTGACATTGGAAAAGTCCATCACTAATCGAGGCGGACTTTCGATCATATAACTATTGGGTGTTGCGGGTGGTGTGTCAAACTCCATACGCACTTCGACACCCTGGCCTGGTAAAGATACAAACTCGGTATTAATTAGTCTCGCTTGCTGTGCTGATACACTTGAGGATGCAAAGAAGATGAGAAAACTCACCAAGCACACACTGAAAGATTTAAGAACAGAGGTATTCATAATTTGATTCTTCATTAAGTTTTTCACAGTCTTGATCCCTCAGTTTGGCTCCGGAAGTACAATTGTTCGTGGGCGTTTCATCCAACCACCTCGGCCATTTGAAACTATTTCAGATATTTCAATTTTTCTCTCATTTAAAGCAGTCACCTTACCATGATCTAAACCCAAATAATCACCCAGCACCACTCTATGAACTTCTCCATTGGGGTCTTTTACCAATGCATAAAACTGTTCCATATTAAAGGGTGATGTGATTGATCCAACCATAGTGATATTGTCTAGGGCATATTGCTCAAGATAGTCTTTGATTCGATCCGTATCTGGAAACACGTCAGACAGCTGTTCTTCAATTTGAGGGGTAGCTGGGACCATTGCTCTAAACGGGTCTCTTAAACTTGAACCTTCGTAAACAAACGCCTCATATGGCCTAAACTCAGGTAAAGGTTCTATTTCTCCAACAGGGCGAGATGACGTTTCAGCTACAAAACGCCTAAGATCTGATATGTCCTCCACCCAAATACAACCTGAAAGAACCATTGTACACACAGCCAGTGCAACAATTTTTGCCACACGTACTCGTAATAGCAAGATATGGCTGTTGAAGTTAATTTTGTTCATAACGATATGTCTTCGCATTTATGACCATTGATAAATTATTGTCAGCAGGCCGAATAGTGTAATCATGAAGAGTTACAATTCTTTCGATGGCGGCAATACCGCTGACAAACTCACCCATTTGATGGTATGAACCCGTGACTTCTATGTTAATGGGTAACTCGATATAAAAATCGGAACGTCTTTCGGGTTGCAACGCTATAGTATGGATAGATAGTCCTGACTGCCTCGCAATATCTGATATATCTTCAAGTAAGCCAGGAACCTCTTTATCGGTTGGAAGCTGTTTTAAAATTTCAGAAAAGCGTTCTTCAACATCAGCCATTTGAATGCGCAAAGCGTCTAGGTTTGCAACCCTAAAGGACTTTGTCGTAAATTCATTCTTAAGATCGGCTTCACGAGCCACTTCTCGCTCAAGTTGCTGATGTTTTTCTGAAATTAAAAAATGAACCCCAGCAAATACCACTAGGGAAAACACAATACAATAACAAATAAACTTAACACCGACGGGCCAACTCCCAGTGTTATTAAAGTCTAAATTGTTAATATCAAAACCAGCAAAAGCATCCTGTAACTTGGTCATTTTCATTGCTCATCTCCTCCCTCAGGACGAATCATTGGAACAACCAAGTTAAAATGCCTCATATTATTAGCACTAGCAACACGTGATAGGTTAGGTTCACCAAACCAAATGGACTGAGCTAAGTTTCTCATCAAGTTGGATACATCCCTATTTTGCAATGCAAAACCATCAATCGTTAAAGAGTCGTCAGTACGCGATAAAGTATCATAGAAAAGGTCATCAGGAAGCACTCTTACCAGTTCATCAAACCCTCTTACAAATATCGGTCTTGTACCCTGAAGGTTCTCAATCGCCTCTAAACGTTCTAAAAGTTGCGCTCGTTTAATATTTAGTTCGTTAATCTCGGCTAGCTGCCTATCTAAAATTGCATTTTCGGCACGGAGAAAGTCTAACCTAGCCTCTTGTCTATCCATTTGCATGTCGTAAAAATAACTAATTGCAAAGACAACTAGTCCGGCTAGGATAGCGCTAGCAAACAGATTTGAAACAAAACGCTTTTGGAGCTTAGCATTTCGCTCTTCTCGCCAGGGTCTAAGGTTTATATGAGCCATATATCAAGTCCTATTGATCAAAACTTCTTAGTGCAAGACCGCAGGCTTTAGCCAAGACTGCCCCATCGCGTTTAAGACGCTCTGCATTAAGTTTTCGATTCGCAAGACAGTGTTCAAAAGGTGCCATAACTTCCGTTTGCAACTCTAACTCATCATTTAAACGCTGGGATAGTTCAGGAAGACCAGAAACACCACCACAAAGATACACACGACCTAATTGACCGTGTACACCGGATGAATAGAAAAACTGCAAAGCTCGCGACACTTGCTGTACAACTGTTGCTGTAAATGGAACAACCATTTGATCTACTATATCTTGTGAAAGGGTACCCTCTCTAAAACCCAACTCTACCTCTTCCATACTCAAGTTTTGCTGATGATGTATGGCTTGAGATAGGTCATTTCCCCCAAATGCTTGTTCCCTATTGTAGACAACCCTTCCATTTTGAAACACGTTTAAGCAAAGAGTAGAAGCCCCAATATCGAAAATAGCAACCATTTGATCATCTTGAGCCTGGTCAACCATTGTAAGTAGCCGCTCCATAGCATATGTATCTACATCAACCACTTCACATTTGACACCTGCATCTGATACAGCTTCTTCACGGGACTCAGCGGTTTCTTTTCGACATGCCACTAATAATATATTGTTAAAATTTGGGTCTTTTTGAACAGGACCTAAGACTTCAAAGTCCAAGGCAACCTCTTCTAAGGGGTAGGGTATAAACTGATCTGCCTCGATTTTCACCTGCTCTTCTAGATCTAACCCAACAAATAAATTGCTGATTTGCATTTTTTTGGTGATCACTGCAGAGGAAGGAACAGCTACAACAGCACCTGAAAATTTACCACCACAGATTTTTAAACCACGTTCTATGGCTGCTGAGACGACACCCACCTCTTCAATATTGCCATCAATCAC
>SKKW01000051.1:0-4756 GCA_007123535.1 Candidatus Izemoplasma sp.
AACCATGAGATGAGGTATCTTGTGTGTTTAAAGGGGCACCATTGTAAAGATTTGACCCGCCATAAACCGATTTATCCGAGTTCATAATTTCTTCATAAATCCCTACTTTAGGGACCCCAATCCGGTAATCATGATAGGTGGCTGGGGTTAAGTTTAACACCACCACGATGGGGTCTTCGTAAGGTTTTCCATAACGGATGTAGGTCAAGATGCTTTGATCGGCGTTGTGTTGGTCAATCCACTGAAAGCCACTGGGTTCATGATCGAGCGCATGCAGCGCGGGTTCATGTTCTACGACTGCCATCATATCACGGTTGTATCTTAAGGCGCTGTCGTGCATCGGATAGCTTAAGAGATGCCAATCGAGTTCGGTGTGATCACGCCATTCATGCATGTGTCCAAACTCACCACCCATAAAGAGGAGTGTTTTACCCGGGTGGGTATAAAAATAGCCCAGTAATGCCCGGTAGTTTGCAAACTTCTGCCAGTAATCGCCTGGCATTTTTTCAACAAGTGAATGTTTGCCATGCACGACTTCATCGTGTGACAGCGGCAAAATATAGTTTTCACTGTACGCGTAATGCATTGAAAACGTTAGTTCATGATGATGATACTTACGATAAATCGGATCTTTTTCAAAGTATTTAAGCGTATCGTTCATCCAGCCCATGTTCCATTTGTAATTAAAGCCTAAGCCTCCATATTCCACAGGATGTGTGACTTTAGGGTGCGCGGTGGAATCTTCAGCCGCTAAAATGGCGGTCGGATGCGCTTCAAAAATGGCCGCAGAGACCCGTTTTAAAAATTCTTGCCCGCCATGATTTTCACCGACGCGAGAATCCCCTAAATAGTAGATGATGTTTGATACCGCATCGATGCGGAACCCATCAATATGGAATTTTTTAAGAAAATATAACGCGTTTGAAATAAGGAAACTACGGGTTTCCCCGCGTCCTAAATCAAAGTTCGCCGTCCCCCACACGACGTTTTCACGGATGTGTTCTTCAGCGTATTCATAGAGGGGTTCACCATCAAACATGTAAAGTCCATGCGCGTCTTTACACATATGCCCTGGGACCCAGTCTAAAATGACGCGAATGTTTTCTTGGTGACAGCGGTCGACTAAATACATGAGGTCTTTAGGTACCCCATAACGACTTGTGACGCTATAATACCCCGTACCTTGATAGCCCCACGACATATCCAATGGATGCTCATACACAGGCATCAATTCTAAGTGGGTAAAATGATTGCGTTTTAAATAAGGAATCAAGAGATCCACCAGTTCCGCAAAGGTGTGAAATCCACCACCGGGCTTTTGCATCCAGGAGCCCACATGGAGCTCGTAAATCGAAACGGGTTGATTGTAAGGATGCGCGTCATCGCGCGTCGCAAGATAATCGTCATCGCCCCACTCATAGCCTTCTAAATCATAGACTTTTGACGTGGTTTCAGGTCGGTTTGAACTGTAAAACGCATAAGGGTCTGCTTTATAAAGTTTGGCCCCACGGTGCGTTTCAATCATGTACTTGTATTGTTTCCATTCAAGATTGTGAGGAATCTCAATTCGCCAGACGCCTGAATCATCGATTTTTGAGAGCTGGTGCTCCCAGTCTTGGTAGTCGTTAAATTCCCCTACCACACTGACGGCTTTGGCGTGTGGCGCGTAAACGGTAAATCGTGTGGCGATGATCTCTCCTTGATCGTTTTTAACTAGATGCGCCCCAAAATGTTCATAGGCGTCTTTAAGTTCCCCTTGATTAAAATAATACAGTGTGTCCGCATGCATCGGTTTCATCGCATGGCCCCCTATCCTATCAATTTTTTAATGGTATCGTATCGATACCCTTGGCGCATGAGTCGTTGAATAAATTTCTGTTTTTCAGCTGGATTACTTAAATCAACACGTGCTTGTTCTTTTGCTAAGCGCGCTTTTAATAGCGCTTCTTCATCGGGTGTGTCGATGGTGAGTTGACTCAATGCCTCATTGACCATGCTTGAGTCATACCCTGCGCGCAGCCCTGCTTGAAAAAGTGTTTGCTTAAGCGCCATGGGTGGTTTATCTTTTTGTTGTTTAAGCGTGTTTTCGAGGTGTGTCACACAGCGTGCTTGCCATACCTCATCAGAGACAGAATGAAGCGCCTCTTGAATCATGGCCAAAGGAAACCCTAATTTCATGAACGCTTGTTGATAGTGTTTCGGGCCTTTGTGTTCAAACGCGATGGCTTCTTCTAAACGTTGATCTAAAAGGGTTTGATCGTCTAAGTAACGATGATCTTTCAACATCCTAATGACCGCTTGAATGGTCGTTTCATCGAAGGTTTGACGCAATTTTTTTTTCATCGCAAAGACAGTATAAGGTTTATAGCTTAACGCTTTAAACGCTTTATCCGCTGCGTCAAAATAAGTTGAGCGAGCTTTTAGTTTGGCGAGGGTGGCTTCGTTTAAGACATCACCCTCACGTAAGGACGCTTCCAAATAAGCTTCTAAATGAAGCGTAAAGGTGGCGTCTTCTCCCTCGATGCTGACGCGTTTATTCTTAATCTGTATGGCTTTAATTTCCATGGTTTCTAAGGTAATCGAGAGCAGCTTGAAGCTGGGTGTCGTTGTCAAAATCTTGCCGGAAGACAAACAAAGCTTCTGAGAGTGCGGCCGCGGTGGCTTGATCGATGTCGCCACTCACAGGGAGATCGTGACTGGCTTGAAACGCTTCAACGACACTTTGCATATTTTGATCAAAATAGCCGTCTTGACGGACGTTGTAGCCGAGGGCCGTTAGGATTTTTTGGGCGTTTTCAATTTGTCGATCGACTTGATCAAACGTTAAACGCTCATCGCTAGAAAGGCGAATGGAGAAGGCCTGGAAGAACGGATTGGCTTCCACGGTAATGCTTGGTTCGACCGCTAACACATCCCCGCCAATATTATTGACCCATGTGCCGTTAGGCGTCAACCAACGACCCACGGATGTTTGGAGTTCATCGCCAGGAGCGGTCGTCATCGAATGGGGCACTTGCATAGTCCCTTTCCCAAAGGTCGGTGTGCCTAGGGTCGTGAAACCGCCTTTTTCCATCATGCCCGCCGCAAAGACTTCTGAGGCTGAGGCGCTGTTTCCGTTGATTAAAATGACGATTGGATAATCTTTATTCACGGTGCCTGAAGCGTTGTATTCAATTTGTGAGACTTCGCCGTTAGAAACACTTTCAATGATAAACATCGGCAAATCCCCACGCGAGAGGAACAGATCCATCATCCGTTGAACGGTCGTTAATAGCCCACCACCATTGTTTCTTAAATCAATGACTAACCCGTCAATGTTTAGATCGTCTTCAAGCATGCCAAGATTCGAAGAAAAGAAACTGAACGTTTGTTGGCCAAAGCTGTTCACACGAATGTACCCAAAGGTTTGACCGTCGTCTTCAAACGTTTCAACCACCACAGTTGGGTTTTCAATTTGCGCCCGTGTCATCGTCACAAAGATGGTCTCTTGAAAGCCCACACGCGCGACACCGATTTCAACTTCCGTATCAATGTCACCAATCACGGACGCTAAAATTTCTAAGTACGTCCGATCGCGATAATCCACGCCATCGACATGGGTGATGACATCGCCAGCTTGAAGCCCGGCACGTTCGGCGGGTGAATTACGGAAGACTTGACGAATGACGGGCGCGTTATCGATGTTTTCCACTTGCACGCCGATGCCGACAAAGGATTCGCCTAAACTGTCTTGGAATTGTTGGAACTCGGCTTCCGATAAATAACGCGTAAACGGGTCATCTAACGCATCAATCATGCCTTGAATGGCGCCTTCCCATAATTGATCTTGATCGGGTCTTGAAAAGTGATTTTCAAACAAATGATCGAACACTTCTGAGAACCGGTCGTTCTCATATTCCGGGATGACTCTAGGTTCGGCACATCCCGCAAGCGTTATTAGCATAAAGACACTGAAGATGAGTGCCAGTTTTTTCATTATGAATCCTCCTCTGTGTGTAAGACAAAATCGCCATGAATCTCGGTGGCTGGTGAGGCAAAGACAAACGCACTTGGATCACACTCCGCCACGATTTCACGGACTTTATAGTATTCGTTTCTAGTAATCACTGTGAGTAACATAATCTTATTGGCTTTAGAGTAGCCCCCTTCGATTGGGACGAGGCTAACGCCACGGTCAATCGATTGGAAAATACGCTCTTTGATGGTTTCAGGTTCATTGGTGATGATATGAACGGCTTTTAAGGTGTTTGACCCCACCACGACAATGTCGGCCCCTTTACCAGACAGATACACACCGATAAGCGCATAAAGGCCGTATTCGATGCCTTCGGTTTGTAAGAAGGCGATGAATCCTAAGAGAATGATGGCGCCATCAATAATGTAAATGGCCGTGGAAAGCCGAATTTTAAACAAACGATTTAGAATTTTAATCGGAATATCGGTGCCCCCACTGGTGCCCCCATACTTAATCACAAAGCCAAAGCCAAAGCCTAAGATGAGGCCCCCAAACACAGCCGCTAAAAAGAAATCTTCAATCGCAAAGGGGTTGAAAAAGAGCTCATAAATAAAGACAAAACTCGGGAACACAAGCGAGCCATAAATGCTTCTTATAAAGACGTTTTTTCCTAAAAAGATAAACGCCAACACCAACATTAAAGCATTTAAGATATAAATGACGACCGCAATTGGCACGTTTTCAAAGAGCGTTTGAAGCACGATCCCTAGGCCACTGACGCCACCAACCACTAAGTTGACT
>SKKW01000071.1:0-15825 GCA_007123535.1 Candidatus Izemoplasma sp.
ATACGGTACGTGCGTTTAATCACCGCTTTGAGAGTAGTTTTTTAAGAACTGATGCGACGCTTTACTTCTTAGCCTTAGCAGGAATGATTGTGTGGATTGTCCTTTACCAATGGCTTTTTTAATAAACCCATTGACAACCTCTACATGCTATAGTATTATACGATGTATAGTACTAGGGAAAGTGAGGTAGTCTATGAATGTTCAATTAAAAAAAGGTGTACTCGATTTATGTGTGCTGCACCTCTTGTTAGAGGATGCTACCTATGGGTATCGAATCTACCAACAAATCAAAGAAGTTTTAAGCATTAGTGAGAGTACCATTTACCCCATCTTAAGAAAGATGGTGCATGAAAAACTTCTCACCACGTACTTGGAAGCTTCGCCAGAAGGCCCGCCAAGAAAATACTTTAAAATCACGACCGAAGGTCAAAAAGCCCATCAAGCACTGTACGATGAATGGGTTCAGTTTATCGAAAATATTGCGACACTGTTAGGGAAGGTGACCCCATGAAAAAAACATTTTTAGAAAACTTAAAAAAAGCCTTACGTCCGTTACCTAAAGCGGAACGAGAAGAGATTTTAGCCTTTTATCAAGAGCGCTTTGTCACAGGTGCGGATGAAGGTCTCACAGAAGCAGAAATCATCGACCAGCTTGAAACGCCCGAAGCGATCGCGGCCAATGTCTTAGAAGAATATGGCTTAACCGCAAAAAAAACCGTTGATGCGCCCATGAGTGGTGTGGGTCTGATTTTGATGAACCTCTTCTTTACATGGTGGTTTTTATTCATGATGGGCACCATCAGCTTTTCGATGATTGGTGCGGGTGCGGTGAGTTTTGGGAGTGTCCTCTTAAGTTTTTCAAGCGTGAGCTCACTCGCTGGGACACTTTATACGCTGGCGCAACTTGGCGTCACGATGACCATTATATTCTTAGGGTTCTTAGCCTTTGAAGGGTTGATGCGCTTTGTCGCATGGTTGGTCAATCAACATTTTGTTGTCTTTGGCAATACGCAACCTGAAAGTTTAAAAAACCTTTGGCACAATCTTACACCAAGCACGTGGTTCGAGCGTTTCCCATTAACGCGTAGAGTGTCACAACTCGTTCTTGGGGTGGGCTTGTTATTCATTCTCGTGGGCACCGGCGGAGCACTTGTTTTGGCGAGCGATTTTACACCGGACACGTTTATTGAGATTGACGAATCGTATGAGATTCCAGAAGGACCCATGAGCATACGAGCATCGTTGGACGATGGACGCTTCATCGTCGAACGTTACGATGGGGACACCATTCAAATTGTGGGTCAAGTACGTGACAATCAAACGTTCAAACATCAACTCGATCAAAGCTTCCCCAATGATCCACAAGACCCTAGTCGTCTGATTATTTCTCTTGAGTCCCCTCGTTTTGCGACCAATATTAACTTACCGTTTTTTGGGGCCACCTCGCGCCCACAACTCACCGTATTCATCCCTAAAGGCGTGGCGCTAGAAGACGTGATGGTCCGCAGTAAAAACGGCCTCGTATTACTTGAAGGCATCGAAGCCTTAAACGTCGATGTAGAAACCTCCAACGGTTCGATCACGTTAGTGGATACCTTTGTCGAAGAGTCCATCCTTTTAAGTTCAAGCAACGCCACTTTGACGTTAAACCGTGTCGAAGCGGGTCAAAAAATCGACATGACAACCAGCAATGGACGCATTAATGTCAGAGACGTCTTTGCCCAGGAACATCGTTATGAAACGAGTAATGGACGTGTCGAAGTGATGAATGTGAATGCGCCAGATAATGGTGGTACGACGATGACCGTACGTTCATCAAATGGGAACCTTACACTCAACAACGTGTATGTCTATACGGTTCACTTACGTACCACCAACGGTTCGATTGAGTACGACAACGCTGACCGTAGTTTCTTCCTAGATTTCGTTGAAGCCATTACCACCAACGGAACCACGAATGTAAACGTCCCAAGACGTTGAGCGTTTACGCTTAATAAATAATGCGAACATGATAGTATAAACCCGACCGACCATTCGGTCGGGTCTTTTTTATCTCACCTATTTAGGAGTTGACTTCATGAAAAATCTCATTACCTTTTCTGTTGAAAAAGCGATCACCGTCTTTATGGTGGTCATTGCGGTGGCAGTCTTTGGCGTCGTATCGTTTACGAGACTGACCACCGATCTGTTTCCTTCAATTAACGTTCCCTTTGCGATTGTCGTGACGCCTTATCCAGGCGCGACCCCGCAAGAGGTCGAACAATCTGTTTCCATCCCGTTAGAAAATGCCTTTCAAACGACCACGAACGTCCAAACTGTGAGTAGTACGTCCAATGAGAATTTCTCGATTGTAACCCTCGAGTTCAATCAAAACACCGACATGGACAGTGCGGTCATTGAAATGCGTGAAAACATCAACACCATATTAGACAGTTTCCCTGATGCGGTGGGCTTCCCTAACATCATCCGCATTAATCCAGATTTATTACCGATTATGACATTTTCTGTCACCTTCCAAGATAAAGATTTAGCCGAACTCACCACCTGGGTCGATGAAGCCATGCGTCCACGCATTGAACGGGTACCCGGGGTGGCCACCTTTGATGTCAATGGGGGCTTTGCGTCTGATGTACGCATCACGCTTGATCAAGCGGCGTTAGACACGGTCAATCAAGCGATTAAAGACGCCTTTGAACCGTTTGGTGAGGTGCCTGATATCTTACTCGATCAAGACACCGTATCGCAACTGATTCAAGCACAGAATCTAGGCTTTCCCGCGGGCTTCGTGCGTTTAGATGGGCTTGATTATCTCGTCCGTGTGGGCGACCCGATTGGCTCTTTAGAAGCGTTAGAGCAATTGGTCCTCTTTGATGTGGATGTGCCGTTTGCGCAACTCCCTAAAGTGACACTCGAAGACATCGCGACCATCGAGTTTGTTGACGCGAACGATCGTCAATATGCCCGTGTCAATGGCGTCGATGCGATCAGTGTCACGATTCAAAAGAGTTCTGCCTTTGCGATCACCGAAGTCACCAACGCGGTTAATGATGTCTTAGCTGAGTTGCAAGATGAAAATCCCGAACTGAATGTGGTCGTCTTACTCGACCAAGGCGAGTTCATCGATCAAGCGACCGGCGGTGTGCTTAATAACCTCATCTTAGGGGGCATCTTAGCGGTCCTTGTCTTACTCGTCTTTTTAAGAAACGTGCGTGTCACGTTTGTCGTCGGGATCGCGATTCCTGTCAGTTTACTCTTTGCGATCATCTTAATTTATCTTTCTGGCATCACCTTAAACATCGTCTCTTTAGGGGGGCTAGCCTTAGGGATTGGGATGTTGGTGGACAACAGTATTGTCGTCATTGAAAACATCTTTAGAATGAAAAAAGAAGGCGCCTCAACCAAAGACGCAGCCATCAAAGGCACCACCCAAGTCGCAGGCGCCATCACTGCGTCAACCCTGACGACGATTGGGGTCTTTGCGCCAATCATTTTCATCGAAGACTTCGTACGTGAAATTTTCTTCCAACTCGCCCTCACGATTGCGTTTTCTTTAATTGCGTCGCTCGTGATTGCGCTTACGTTTGTACCCGCGGTCGCCAACAATGTCATTCGTATTAACAAAGAAAAAAAGACACCGATATTAGACGGCATCAAACGCGTCTATCGCACGATTTTAAAAGGGTTTTTCAAACTTAAGCTCGTCGTCATCGCAGGCGTCTTAATTCTCTTTGTCGTCACACTTTTAGCCGCCATCTCAAACGGCTTTGAGTTCTTCCCACCCACCGATGATGGCGCCTTAAACGCGACCATTCGTGTGCCGGAAGATGAGATTTTTGTGTTTGAAACGTTTACCAATGATTTAGACGATATTTACGAACGTTTAGCCGTCTTACCAGACATCGATTCGATTGGGATTACGCTGGGTGGCGGTGGCTTTAACCTCTTTGGTGGAGGTGGTGGCACCACCGCGAATATGAACATTGTGTTAAGTGAAGACAGACGTCTTTCGACCACGCAAATGCGTGATGAAGTTGCGCGTATTCTAAGCGATGAGTTTGGTCATTTAGAAAGCAGTGTCTTTGGCAACGATGGGGACGCTGGGTTCTTGGTTGGCTCGGGCGTTGAGATTTTACTACAAGGTCCTGATTTAGATGTCTTACGTCAAGAAGCGCTCACCATCGCCGAAGGGTTAGAAGGCATTGAAGGCTTACGCGATGTGAACCCAGGTTTTGGCCGTGCGACCAACGACATTAAGATTACCGTCGATAAAGATGTGGCGATTCAACAAGGGCTCACCGTCGCCCAGGTATTAGGCATTGTGGCCAACCGATTAGAAGGGCCACAACGGGTGACGTCGGTCTTGATTGATGGGGCGTCCTTTGATGTCTTTGTCTTCAACGAAGGTCAAACCCCACGCGAAACGATTGCCTCACTCGATGAACTTAAGCAGTTGCCTGTGGGCGTCAATCCCATCAATGAACAACCTGTCCTTTTAAGCATGGTGGCGGATGTCTCCATCGTACCTGGGTTTGCGAGCATTCAACGACTCAACGGCGCCCGTTCTCTAACGATTACCGCCGATGTAGAAACCGGCTTTAATGCCTCACTCTTAGCGGAAGACGTGCAAGCGATGATGGATGAACTCAGTTTGCCTGCGGGCTATCAGATGACGCTTCAAGGGGAATCTGAAGAAATTGCGGCTGCGGTAAACAACTTACTGCTTGTCGGTCTTTTAGGGATTGCGATTGTGTATATGATCATGGCCAGTCAGTTCCAAAGCCTGATTTATCCTTTCATCATCATGATTACCATACCACTGGCCTTTACAGGCGGCTTAGGGGTGCTTTACTTAGCCAACATGCCCGTCAGTATTGTGGCCATCTTAGGGTTGATTATTTTAGCTGGGGTTGTCGTCAACAACGGCATTGTCTTAGTCGATTACATCAATCAGCTCAGAGGTGAAGGCTACGAGCTCCGTGAAGCGATTGGGCTCGCTGGTGAAACACGTTTACGACCCATCTTTATGACTGCGCTCACGACGATTTTAGCGCTCACCGGCCTCGCGTTTGGCTTTGGCGAAGGCGCCGAACTCACCCAACCTTTAGCGCTCACCGCGATTGGTGGTCTTGTTTATGCAACGTTCTTAACAATCTTTGTGGTGCCGATCATGTACGATTTAGTGACTCGTCGAGGACGGTTCATCTTTGGCGGCTTTTTAGCCATCGTGGCGTCGGTGGGCACGATTGTGTTGAATGACCTCTTTGGTCTTTTGGAAGCCGCACTCTTTGGCGGCGGAATGTTGTTGCTTAGTGTTTTAATCATCGTTTGGCCGTTTGGTCGCAAGAAAACGGTTCACACGGTGATTGAAGAAGGATCAAAAAATCAAGAAACACCCAAACCAAAAAAAGCGCCTCGACAACCTGATTTTGAAGCCATTTTAAAGCGTGTGGAGGCCAACGATGAGCGATAAAAAACAAGCGATTTTAGAGGAAGTCTTGAACCTTTTGCATCATCACACCGAAGAAACCTTCACGATGAGTAATCTCGCAAAACATTTAAGCATTGCAAAAAGCACTCTGTATGAGTATTTCGATAACAAACAAACGATGATTGCTCAGGCCTTAAGTTATTTGATTGAAACACATATGCAAGAGCTCTTAGCACTTGAAGGCGAAGAACATCAATCGTTTGATGAGCGTCTTAAACTTTATTTCAATCGCTTAGTGAGCTTAACGCAAAAAAAACGCTCCATGTCTTCGGTCATGTATCACCCCGAAGTTGGCGCACTAAGTGAAGCACTCAAGCTCCAAGTCCATGCGAAAGTTCAAGAAGCTTACCGCTTGAGTGAAACGCGCCTTCATGAAATTATTGCGCAAGGTCACCGTGAAGGAAGATTAAATAAAGCTTTAAGCGGTGGGGCCTTGCATGCGGTTGAAGCACTCTTCTTTGGCAGCGTCATCGCGCTTGCGGATCCCTTTAATCAGTGGGATCAAAGTACGCTTGCAGACGATGTGATTGAGGCTTTAATCAAACTACACGCGTAAGGTAAAAGCCTATAAAAAGCCCTGATTTCAGGGCTTTTCTATTGGCATTCTCACGCACTCTAAGGTACACTATTTAAGAGGTGTCTTATGCCATTTAAACTCGAAAGTCCCTATCAACCCCAGGGCGATCAAGCACAGGCGATTGAAACGATCGCACAAAACATTGAATCGGGCATTAAAGAACAAGTGCTCTTAGGCGCAACAGGTACGGGGAAAACTTTTACGATGTCCAACGTCATCGCACGGATCAACAAACCCGTCCTCGTCTTAGCCCACAATAAAACGTTGGCCGGCCAACTCTATTCAGAGTTTAAGGCCTTTTTTCCCCATAACCGAGTGGAATATTTTATTTCTTATTACGATTATTACCAACCTGAAGCCTACGTACCCACGAGAGACCTATACATTGAAAAAGACGCCAAAACCAACGATGAAATTGATGAACTCCGTCACAGCGCGACCGCCTCACTTTTAGAACGTGACGATGTCATTGTCGTGGCGAGTGTGTCGTGTATCTATGGGATAGGGGATCCTGATGATTATAAAAACGCGACCTTGACTGTGCGTGAAGGTCAAACCTTAGAGCGTCAAACCCTGCTTAAAAAATTGATTGATATGCTTTATGTTCGTAACGACATCGACTTTCAACGGGGGTCTTATCGTGTCAAAGGCGATGTCATTGAAATCCTCCCGATGTATAAAAAGACGATCGCTTATCGGTTAGAGTTTTTTGACGATGAACTCGAACGCATCCGTTCCTTTGATGTCATCACCGGTGAAGTGTTGGACCATTACAGCGTTTTAACACTCTTCCCAGCCACCCAGTTCGTAACCAACAAAGAAAAACTCGATGAAGCCATCCGTCGCATTGAAGCAGAACTTGAACATCAGTTAGAGGTCTTTGATCAAGAAGGAAAAATCGTTGAGAAAGAACGGCTCAAACAACGCACGAACTACGACTTAGAGATGTTGCGTGAAACAGGGTCTTGTAAGGGCGTTGAAAACTATTCGCGTCATTTATCGTTACGCGGTGAAGGCGAGACGCCTGCGACGCTGCTTGATTTCTTTGGCGATGAGTTTGTCTTAGTGGTCGATGAGTCGCATGTGACCTTACCCCAAGTCAGAGGTATGTTTAACGGCGACCGTGCACGGAAACAAACGCTGGTGGACTTTGGCTTTCGTTTGCCGAGTGCGCTTGATAATAGACCCCTAAATTTCAGTGAGTTTGAAGATAAGATTAAGCAAGTGGTCTATGTCTCTGCGACACCTGGCGATTATGAGTTAGGCAAAGAGATTCCTGTGATTGAACAAATCATAAGACCTACAGGTTTGCTTGATCCGGTCGTGACCGTGAAGCCAAAAGAAGGTCAAATCGACGATTTACTTAAAGAAATTGATCACGCAATCAAACATAAACAACGGGCGCTCATCACCACCATGACCATTAAAATGAGTGAAGATTTGACCGCGTACTTAAAAGAACTCGGCATCAAAGTCGCCTACTTGCATTCGGAGATTAAATCGCTCGAACGCATTGAAATCATTCGGGACTTACGTCTTGGCATCTACGATGTGATTGTGGGGATTAACTTATTAAGAGAAGGGCTCGATTTACCCGAAGTCGCTTTTATCGGCATCTTAGATGCGGATAAAGAAGGGTTTTTACGCTCTTCACGGTCGCTCATTCAAACGATCGGACGGGCCGCACGCAACAGCGATGGTCATGTAACACTTTATGCGGATTCGATCACGCCTTCGATGCAGTTTGCGATCGATGAGACGAATCGTCGTCGCACCATTCAAGCGGCGCATAATGAAACGTATGGCATCACGCCCACAACGATTGTTAAAACGATCCATGAAGCGATTCGCATTAAGAGCGATTCACAAGAAGAAGCGAAAAAGATCACCGACATGTCCGCAGAAGAAAAACGTCTGTTGGTCGCCGACCTTGAAAAACAGATGCGCTCAGCTGCCGCCAAGCTTGACTTTGAAGAAGCGGCTCACTTAAGAGACTTAATGATTGAACTTAAGACAACGATGTAAGCGTTGTCTTTTTTTTCTTGACGAATTATGACACTTGTGTCATAATTCGGTTAAAGGAGGTGGAGCATGCCGACAAAAACATTTTTAAATTTGCCTAAAGAGAAACAAGCGCGGGTGATGGACACCGCACTTAAACAGTTTAACGAGATGGGGTATGACCAAGTGAGTGTCGCTTCACTCGTCAAAGAAAGTGGCATTCCAAGAGGCAGCTTTTATCAGTATTTCACCGATCTAGAAGATGTGTTTCGCCATTTATTAAACGTCATTGGTGAGGAAAAAATGGCCTATATGGCACCGCTCACCTCACGTTTTGCGAATGAGGCGTTCATCCATCTTTATGAGGACATGGTGAAAGCTGGGGTGGCGTTTGCGAAAGACCATCCAGCGTATTACCTCTTGGGCTTACAGCTGTATCGCTCACACACACCGAACATGATTAAGCTGCGTAAAGAGCTTGAGCACCAAGGGTTAGCTTTTATGGAGGGGTATTTATCACAAGATCAAGCCAACGGCTTTATCAACAAACACACAGACATAACACTATTAGCACGACTACTTTATCGCTTTAACGCCCATGAGTTGTTAGAACGCTTTTATGAAGGCGATGATACGGACGCCCTGTTGCGTCATACCAACGCCTTCTTAACCTTACTAAAACAAGGAATCGAGGGGTCTTATGAAAGCAAAAATCTTTGAAGTTGAGAATTTAACCTATCGCTACAAAAAAGATGGACCACTGGTCGTCAACGGGATTGACTTTCATATTGAAGAAGGAGAAATCTTTGGTTTGTTAGGGCCTTCAGGGGCTGGGAAATCGACCACTCAAAAGATTTTGACGAAGCTATTAGCTGGTTATAACGGCAAGGTTCTTTTTCGTGGGAAACCGCTTGATAGCTACAAAAGTGATTACTTTGAAGAAGTAGGGGTAGGCTTCGAGTTACCCGTGCATTTTCAGAAGCTTACCGCGATGGAAAACATGCGTTTCTTTCAAAATCTCTATCAAAAACAAGTACCTATTGAACCACTGTTAGAGCGCGTGGGGCTCTTAGAAGATAAAGACACGTTGGTGGGGTCTTTTTCTAAAGGCATGAAGATGCGTTTAAACTTTGTCAGAGCCATGTTGAACGATCCTAAGGTGCTCTTTTTAGATGAAGTGACCAATGGGCTGGATCCGACCAATGCGCGCATCTTAAAGGATATGATTCAAGAGTTTAAAGAAGCGGGTGGTACGGTCTTACTCACGACGCATCTTATGCATGACGTCGAAGCGTTGTGTGATCGTGTGGCGTTTATTAAAGATGGGGAGATTGTTGAAACCGCCACGCCAAGAGCACTCAAACTTAAATACGGTGAGCGTCGTGTGACCGTCGAACATTACCTTAATGGTCGTACCGCCAAAGCAAACTTTGAGCTCGACGGCATCGGCGATAATCCGAAGTTTTTAGAACTGTTAAAAACGCAGAAAATTGAAACCATTCATACAGGTGAAACCTCACTTGAAGAGATTTTTATTCAGATCACTGGGCGTGATCTTCGTGGCTAAAACACGTTGGTTTTTTATCCAAGAAGTCACGCGCTTAGTTAAATATAAGATTATCCAAATATCGTTTTTACTCGCGCTTATGTGGTGTGGCATCTTATGGCTGGTAGGTTCAGAAGGCGCGCAAACGTTTCTACCTTTATTCTTGTTTATCGATGCGTCTGTGATGAGTTTGATGATGATTGGCGCCATTCTCTTTTATGAGCGTCAAGAGAACACTTTAAAACCACTGCTCGTTACCCCGATTTCGGTGACCCATGTGATTGTGATTCGTTTGTTCTTAGGGGTCTTGATTGCGCTACAATCGATGCTGATTTTAGGTCTCTTTTCACGTTTTGTTTTGGACGTCCAGATTGCGCTTTGGTGGTGGGTGTTTGTGGTCAGTGTGATTGCCTTTGCGCATTCAGTGATTGGCTTTTCTTTAACCCTTAAAGTGAAGGATTTTAATGCTTTATTGATGAGCATTGTGTTCTTTATGTTTGTCTTTGGCTTTCCGACCATCTTTTTTGCCTTAGGTGTCATCAGTGATACGTTTGAACCTTTCTTGTTTCTCTCACCGACGCATGGGGCGTTTATTCTCATTGAACACGGCATGACGCAAGCAGTCAGTTTATGGCAGTTACTTTTAGCCCTCGCCTATCTCGTCGTCGTGAGTGTGGGGTTATTAAAGTATTGGATTATCCCAAATTATGCCTTACTGGGGGTGAAAGAATGAGTCATCGCTATTTAAGATTACTCAAGTATGAATTTAAACACATCACACGTGATCACATGACGATTGTCTTTCTAGTGTATCCCCTGTTGATTTTGTTGTTAGGGAGTTATGTGCTGCCGTTAATTTTAGAAGAGTTCGGCGGGGGTCAACCGGGTCAGTATGTGGCTTCCTTGGTGGTCATCTTAATCCTCGGTTCTTTAGCGCCTTTTATCGGCGGGGCGATGTTTGGCTTTTTGATGCTTGATCATCAAGATGAAAACACCTTAGATTCGTTACGCGTGACACCGATGTCTTTAAAAGGATATTTAGGGTTTAAGGCCATTTATACGTATCTTTTAGCGGTTTTGTCGGGCGTGGTGGTTCTTTATGGCGTGAAAGTTTTAAGTGGGGACGGCTACACGGTGATGGGGATGAATGTGCTTGACGGCTTTACCTTCACAAATGTCTTCTTATACGCCGTGGTCGCAGGACTTTTAGCGCCCATCTTTGGCTTCTTGTTAGCGTCACTGGGTAAAAATAAGATTGAAGGGTTTGCCTATATGAAAACACTAGGCATCTTTGCGATTTTACCGGCGATGTTGGCTTGGGAAGTGATGCAAGATGCACGTCAGTATTTTTTAGGTTTTATGCCGACGTTCTGGCCTTTAAAAGCACTCATGATGGATGCAGGATTGTTAGAAAATGACGCGAACTTACCCTTTGCGCTGTATTTGATTATAGGGTTGCTGTATGGTCTTGGCTTACTCTTTTTCTTAAGTCGCTTGTTTTATAAGAAAGTGCAACAATAAAGGCGTTTAGGCGCCTTTTTTGTTGTTTTAAACGGACTTAAAATAACCGCGTAAGAGTCAAGGATTCATGCTATAATGGGGATGGAGTTGATGGTATGCAATCTTTAAAAGCGCTCTATAAAATCGGCCATGGACCTTCGAGCTCTCACACGATGGGTCCGAAAATTGCGGCCGAGCGATTTCTTGAGCGTTATCCTGATCATCAGTATGAAGTGGTTCTTTATGGGTCCTTGTCTTTAACCGGTAAAGGCCATTTAACCGATTGGATCATTGAACAAACCTTACCAGGGGTAAAAGTGCGTTTTAGTTCTGATTTTTTACCAGCCCATCCCAATGCGCTGGATTTTATCAGTTATAAAGATCATCAACAAGTGGGCTTTATGCGTGTGTATAGTGTGGGTGGGGGCGACATTGTCATTGAAGGTGAAACCGCCAACGAATCAGCCTTTATTTACTCGCATCGCTCCTTTAAAGAGATTAAAGCTTACTGTGAGGCTGAAAAACTGAATTTATACCAATACGTCAAACGCTTTGAAGGCGATGACATTGATGGCTTTTTACACACCATTTGGCGCGCCATGAAAGCCAGTATTGAACGTGGGTTATCCAACGAAGGTGTGTTACCCGGCCGTTTGAAAGTTAAACGGAAAGCGCCCGATTTAATTAATAAAAAAATGAAAAACGAAGTGCAAGAGATTCGTGAATCACGTCTTGTAAGTGCGTACGCCTTTGCGGTGAATGAAGAAAACGCTGCGGGCGGTGTCATTGTGACCGCGCCGACGTGTGGGGCGTCAGGCACGATGCCAGCGGTGCTTTATTACATGCAAGAGCGGCATCATTTTAGTGACCAAAAGATTGTTGAAGCACTGGCTGTTGCTGGCATCATCGGCAACCTCATCAAACATAACGCTTCAATCAGTGGCGCTGAAGCGGGCTGCCAAGCGGAAGTGGGCAGTGCGTGTTCAATGGCCGCAGCGGCGCACGCACAGTTATTTAAGTTGTCACTTGATCAAATAGAATACGCCGCAGAAATTGCCCTTGAACATCATTTAGGCTTAACCTGTGACCCCATTGGAGGTTACGTCCAAATTCCTTGTATTGAGCGCAACGCCGTAGCAGCAATGCGTGCGATTCATGCGTGTGGTCTGGCTTACTTTTTAAGTGATTCAAGAAAGATTGATTTAGATACGATCATTCAAACGATGTATGAAACAGGCAAAGACATGCCTGCAAATTACCGTGAAACCAGCTGTGGTGGGTTAGCGATTTACTACCAAGACAAAGAAATCACAAAGGAGTAATCGATGGAAAAACACCGCGTAGAGTTTGTAGATTTAACGCATGATGGGAAAGGTGTATGTAAACTGGATGGCTATCCGGTTTTTGTCGATTACGCTTTAAAAGGAGAAGTCGCGGATATCGTCATCACCAAACGTCGCAAAACCTTTGGCTTTGGTCGTTTGGTTGACGTCATCGAGCCCTCGCCTTTTCGTAAAGAACCCTTATGTGAATACTATGAGCTTTGTGGTGGTTGTCAGATCATGCATATGCATTATCAAACACAACTGGATTTTAAACAGTACCGGACTCAGGAAACACTCAAGCGCATCGGTGGTTTAGACGTCACGGTAAAAGCACCTTTAGCGATGAAAAACCCTTTTTATTATCGTCATAAAGTGGTGGTGTTCTTTTCGCAAAAAGGGAAAACCATTCGCGCTGGGTTTCATAAAGCATCGAGTCATGAAGTGGTGGACATTAAAAAATGTGTGATCAGTCAAAAACGCCTATTTGATGTGGTCAAAATCCTTAAAGCTCTCGCACAAGAAGGGTTGATTCACGTTCATGAAGAACATCAGCCGGCGTTTTTAAAAGCAGCGATGATACGGTTGTCTAAAGCCGATCAAAGTCTTTCGCTTACCCTCATTACCCATCATCAAAAATGGCCACAAAAGAAAGCCTTTGTGGAAGCGATGACGAATCGTTGTCCTGAGATAAAGACCTTAGTTTGGAATATTCAACCCAAAGATAAAGGCCCTCATCTCGGACCAAAAAGCCATGTCTTATACGGGGAAGATGTGCTTTATGAAACCTTAGGAACCATCCAATATCGTTTAACGCATGACGCATTTTTCCAAGTCAACCCTGAGCAAATGGATGCGATTTTAGATAGTATTTTGACGCACGCCGATTTAAAAGAAACAGATCGGGTGTTGGATGCTTATTGTGGGTTAGGCGCCATCGGACTTAACCTTGCGCACAAAGTCCATTCAGTGCTAGGTGTAGACATTACCAAAGCGGCGATTGATAACGCTAAAAAAGCTGCGAAAGAGGCAGGCATCACACACGCTAAGTTCTTATGTGGCTCGGTCGAAACGGTGATGGCTAAAGCACGAGGCGCCTTTGATGTGGTGGTCTTAGACCCACCACGAAAAGGCGCAGATGAACGTTTCTTAGAACAATTGGTGGCGCTGAATCCTCGCTTAGTCATCTATGTTTCGTGTAATGTAGCCACTTTAGCCCGCGATCTGAAATACTTAGTGAGTGAAGGGTATCAGATCTCGTATGTTCAACCGGTCGATATGTTTGCGCAAACGGCACACATTGAAACGGTCACCATACTCTCTTTAAATAACGATTAATGATAAATATAAAAGAAGAAGCATCTAACCTCTAAAATGACGGTTAGATGCTTCTATTTTACACTGATAAATACAGGGTGATCAGGGTTGATATGACTGCAGTCTTGGCTCGGTTTTTAACCATGCATCCCTTAATGCAAAAGCTCTTTGGCTAGGATTGCATAAAATGGGTCTTTCGCATCACGTTCTTTCCAAGGTGTATGCCTACAATTTCTAAGCGTATAGAAGTTCGGTATCTTTATGACTTTTTCAAGGGAAGCTTTGATCGCGTAATCAGGATGTGGATCTTGGTCGCCATGTATCGCGATAACCTCACAGGTAATGTTTTGTCCCATGGCCATCATCTCACCGCGTTTTCGCATCGCGAACGCTCCTTGCCAGATAGAAGCGAACACTTCAAATGAATAATATTCATCATCAAAAGGTAACTCAAGGGGATTATGGGAATCGATTTTATCCATGAGACGACCATATTGTCGGAACACATCATCCATACCTTCTTTTTTAGGGTTTGTAAAATGTTTACGCAATCTTGTTAGTTCTAATGCCTCTTTTTGTGTCAGTTTGCTCTCACGCTTTTTCCGTAGGTCGTCTAGATGTAAGTCTTCTAGCATGCCGCTTGAAACGAGAATCAGTTTTTTTACTTTTTCTGGATAACTTGCAGCATACATGAAACCAAGCATCGCGCTCCATGAGTGTCCAATAAGAATGACTGGCGCATCAGCGTGTTGATTGATCAAAGTGTGCAGTTCTTCGATTTGGCCTAAAACAGTTTTTTAAGTTTGAAAAGGTTCGCTTACCCCAACGCTGTTACTAAGTGTTTCGCATAATGGTTTTACACTGCCAGCTGCGCCTGGGTCACCATGTACAACAACGACTGATAAAGGTGATTGACCATATTTTCTATAGTTCATTGGGGGCTCCTTATCGTAAACCTCGAGACTTTAAACGCTCCATCAATAGCTGGTTCAGTGTTTAGCTTTTTGTAACAATCTTAGATGCAACTTATAATATATCCTTTATGTAATCTCTCTTAGCATAGACTACTCTAACAATGTTAATGAGTTCTTTGTGTTCATCATATAAATAATGATAAAGTTATCCACGATTGACTTTCTCAAATGGTGGTTATCTAAATTAGAGTTCATTGTCAACGGGTATGCTTTGGGGAACTTACAAATATCATTAAATTTATTTTCAAATTTTTCGATTATTTCTAAAGCTGATTCAGGGTTAAGCAATTCTAATGCAACATACTGAAAAATATTCTCTAAATTCTTTTTAGCTTTAGGTAATAGTTTATAACTTCTTTCCATACTTTGCTTTCATTTCATTAATAAACATTGGTCCATCCGTTTTTAAATCATCCTGTTCTATGTCTTTCAAGGAATCATTAATCATTTTCACAATTTGGTTTTTAGCAATTTCTCTTTCATAGACTTCAACACTCATCAAAACCATAGATCCATAACCGTTTTTTGTAACAAAAACTGGTTCATCACTTTCCTGTACAATTTTAGAAATGTTTGCTGTATTCTTTAACTCATTGATTGGAATAATCTTCGGCATATAAACCAGCCCTTAACTAAATTATGGCATAGTTATACCATAATAGGTACTTATTAACAAGTCTATAAAAAGATCCACAGCAAGTGAAACCTTCTTATCTTAAACTACCATCTTCACATTTCAAATATGACAGAGAATACTCTTAAAAAGCTTACGGATAAAGGGTATAATGGACTTAGATTAAGGTTGCCTTTTTGTGTGAATGCTATACGTATCATAACAAGCGAAATGACGTAGTCTAAACGCTTTGTTTTGTACTGATCTAGCATAACGTAACTAGGATAAAAAAGGGGATGAGTTTGATGACATTAAAGGAAACCTACGAGGCCATTAGTGCTCAGTTAAACTTACTTGATTTTGAAGTGCTTTGGCCTGGGTTTAAACGTTATCCTTTTGCGCTTTATCAAGGCAAAAAAGCCATTATGCATGGAGAAGAAGTCTCTAAGCCAGACGCTTTTATGGCCAACACAGCGGTTTATTTTGA
>SKKW01000043.1:0-4711 GCA_007123535.1 Candidatus Izemoplasma sp.
ATGAAGAAGATAAGTCATTTTCTTATCCAGAAGTAGTCGCAGAAAAGATCAGCTTTATCCAACACAAGAAGCCAAGTCAAGAAAGTGTCTGACGCATGTCAGACGCTTTTTTTATGACCCTCAAAATATGGCAAGTTATGCTATAATTGGGAGAGGAGTGATGAGAGTGAAACAATACCATGACCTAGTGAATCACGTCTTTGAACATGGCGTGTCAAAATCTGATCGTACAGGCACAGGGACCCGTTCTGTGTTTGGTTATCAAATGCGCTTTGATTTGGATGAAGGATTCCCTTTATTAACCACAAAAAAAGTCCACTTAAAAAGCATTATTCATGAACTTTTATGGTTCATCCAAGGATCAACAAACATTCGTCCTTTAGTCTTAGAAAATGTCCGGATTTGGAATGAATGGCCTTATGCTGTTTATCAAAAAAGTCCCCATTTTCAAGGTGAAAGTTTAGAAACCTTTATTGAAAAAATTAAAAGTGATGAGCAGTTCGCTTTAACTTGGGGTGATTTAGGCCCGGTTTATGGCAAACAATGGCGTCACTTTGAAGGGAAACAGGATTCTGTTGATCAACTGCTTTGGGTGATTAATGAGATTAAAGAAAACCCCCATTCAAGACGTTTGATCGTCAACAGTTGGAATCCCCCGCTAATCGAACAAATGGCTTTACCACCCTGTCACATGATGTTTCAGTTTTACGTCGAAGGCGAACACTTGTCACTGCAGCTGTATCAACGTAGTGCGGACATCTTCTTGGGTGTGCCTTTTAACATCGCGTCTTATGCGTTGTTACTGATGATGGTCGCACAGGTAACTGGGCTCAAAGCCAAAACATTTGTTCATACCTTAGGCGACGCACACATCTATAACGATCATATAGAAGCTTTAAACTTACAACTTTCAAGAGAACCTAGAACTCTACCTACGATGGTTATCAACTCAGACGTTCGTCATATTTTAGACTTTAAGTATGAGGATTTTATACTCGAAGATTATCATCCTCACCCCGCCATTAAAGCGAAGGTCAGCGTGTGATTGCGGCGATTGTGGCGATGGACAACACATCGCTGATAGGTCGAAATGGCGCGTTACCTTGGCATTATCCTGAAGATCTTGCGTATTTTAAACGTGTCACTCTCAATCAAACAGTATTGATGGGACGTAAGACCTATGATAGCATTGTAAAACAGTTAGGAAAGGCACTGCCTAACCGGCGAAATATTGTGCTTTCAACGACACTTAAAAATCTAAAAGATGCAGAAGTGATTGATCGATTAGACGATTTTCTAACTTCCTATCCTAAAGATTCACCCCTCTTTATCATTGGTGGCGCTAAAGTTTATGAAACCGCCTTACCCTATTGTGATCGACTGTATATTACTCACATTAATGAAACCTATGAAGGGGATACTTACTTCCCTAAGGTTGACTGGAATCATTGGCAATTGTTGGAAAAACACACACAAGGTGTGTTAACCTATGCCGTTTATGAAAGGAAGAACTCATGGCAACCCTCATCTATTTAATGCTTTGGTTTGGCTTCATTGCCCTAACCTATTTCATTGTTCAACCCGCCCTTTTCTCCGTGGCGTTTTTTGTCATTCTTTTTGGAGGGGTTGTTGTTTATTTCGCATTGACACTTTTAATCTTTGCTTTATCACTCGAAGTGTATGGGCGTCTTTTTAAAGGGGTCTACACCGAAAGTAGGGCTCATCATCGGTTTGTTGATTCATACATGCGTTTAGTGATTCGTTTACTACGGTTAAAACTAACCGTGACAGGCCTTGAAAATGTGCCGGATAAACCGTTCATTTTAGTCGCCAATCACCAAGCGAATTATGATACAGTCATTCACAAGGCGCTCTTACCAAGTCCTTTTGTATTCATTGCTAAACATAAGTTGTTTACGTGGCCCATCTTAGGAGGAGCAGCACGCGCCCTAGGCAACATTCCGATGTATCGTGAAAACGATCGCAGCGCCGTAGAAGCGATCATTAAAGGCATCAATGTGTATAAATCCGGCGTGTCTGTGGGCATTTACCCTGAAGGCACTCGTTCACATGGTCACAAAATGTTACCCTTTAAAGCAGGCGCGCTGAAATTAGCAACAAAGCCCAAGGCACCCATTCTTGTAGGGGTCATTGACGGGTCTTACAACACTTGGAAACATTGGCCGTTTTTATCACAACGCATTTATTTACATTTCTTTCCGTTATTAGAACCACAAAGTTACGAGAGTATGAGTTCTTCAGAACTAAGTGAACACATCCGCAGTATGATACAAGAAAAACTCAATGAGTTTAATCAAAAGTAATGAGGTGAGCACGATGAGAATGATAGACATTATCGAAAAAAAAAGAGACAAACACGCGTTGTCTTTAGACGAACTTACCTTCTTTGTTGAAGGCTACAATGAAGGTGCCATTCCAGATTATCAAGTCAGTGCTTTGTTGATGGCGATTTATTTAAACGGCATGACCGACGAAGAGGCCGCCCATTTAACCAAAGCCATTTTAAACACAGGTGACACACTTGATTTAAGTGACATTGAAGGCATCAAAGTTGATAAACATTCGACTGGTGGAGTGGGTGACAAAACGACGTTAGTCTTAGCGCCGCTGGTTGCGAGTGCAGGAGTCAAGTTCGCAAAACTATCCGGCCGAGGCCTAGGTCATACGGGTGGGACCATTGATAAACTTGAGAGCTTTCCTGGATTTAACGTCAACTTGACCAACGAAGCGTTCATTGAGCAAGTCAATCAAATTAACGTCGCCGTCGCAGGACAAACGGCTAAGTTAGCGCCTGCGGATAAGTTATTATACGCTCTAAGAGACGTCACAGGTACCGTCCCAAGCATCCCTTTAATTGCTTCATCGATCATGTCAAAAAAGCTTGCGAGTGGTGCAGACGTCATCGTCTTAGATGTGAAAATTGGTCAAGGGGCTTTCATGAAAACCTTAGAAGAAGCCCGTGAATTAAGTCGTTTGATGGTCGCGATTGGGGAATCTTTTGGCAAGAAAGTAACCGCATTTATCACCAACATGGATGAACCTTTAGGCTTTGCGGTGGGCAATAAATTAGAAGTATTAGAAGCCATACAAACGCTTCAAGGGCAAGGACCGAAAGATTTAACAGATCTATGTGTGGAGTTAGGAAGCTATTTGGTGTACCACGCAGGCTTAAGCGATTCACTTAAAGGTGCGAGGGAAATCTTGCTTGAAAACATTCAATCTTTAAAAGCTTATGAGTTGTTTAAAACCATGATTGAAGCTCAAGAAGGCAGCATTCCTAAACGTGAATCGTTTGTCGAAAGCGCCCATGTGGTGGCGGTCAAAGCCGATGAAGATGGTTACATTAAAGCCATCGATGCTTTAGCTATAGGACTGGCGGCGATGAAACTTGGTGCTGGCCGCGCGACCAAAGAAGATGTAATTGATCATAACGTCGGTGTGGTACTCAATAAGAAAGTCGGCGATGTGGTGGGTGATGGAGAACCACTCGCGTTTGTTTATGCGAATCAAGAGGCCATTGGAGACATCTTAAAAGAGGTGAAAGAGGCGTTTTCACTCAGTCATGAAGTGATTCCTAAAGCGACACTCATTGAAGAGGTCATTGAACATTGATCAATGTGACACAAAACATTTCTTTTTATAAAACGGATGATTTAGAACGCACACGCGCTTTTTATGAAGGTGTTTTAGGTCTCAAACTAATTAAAGATCAAACGTTATGTCACATTTATGAAGTGACTAAGACTTCAGCCATAGGCTTTTGTACGCATCATCCCAAAGATAAAACCAGTGGGGCGTGTATCACGTTTGTCTTTGAACAGCGTACGAGCGTGGATACATGGCATCAAACGTTACAGAGTAAGGGTCTTCACCCCACGTTACCAAGCGTCAATGAACGTTTTCAAATCTACCATTTCTTTATCCGTGACCCGAACGAATACATGGTCGAGTTTCAAGTATTTTTGTCCTAATCTTAGGATTGAAATCACTCTATGTTATAATACAACTGTCGATAAAATCAGGGGAGCTTGGTGAACCAGGCTGAGAGTATTCTTGACACTAGAATAGACCTTACCTGATCTGGATAATGCCAGCGTAGGATGAACCCATTAAACATTGCGTTTAGTCCTCGTGGCTAAACGTTTTTATTTATTGGAGGGATTTTATTATGGGAAACACACAAAGAACCAGAGTTTTAGCCGAAATCGCCATTTTCTTGGCGTTGGCAACCACACTTGAGGTGGTTTTCAAAGTGATACCAGGACAGCCACAAGGCGGTTCTGTGTCACTCTCTATGTTGCCGATCTTCATTCTGACGTACCGACATGGCTTACGCGTAGGCTTGTTTTCAGGCGCCGTCTTCGGGTTACTCAACCTCATGGTGGGTGGGCTCGTATTATGGCACTGGGCGAGCTTGTATTTGGATTATATTTTCGCATTCATGGTCATTGGTTTAGCCGCCCTTGTCTTTGAACGAGACAAAGATAATCCTGTGTATTTTGGGATTGGCATTTTAGTGGGTGGCCTCGCACGTTTCTTCATGCATTTCTTAAGTGGCGTGGTGTTGTTTGGTGAGTTTGCGCCCGAAGGCCAAAACGTGTGGGTCTATTCGTTTATTTACAACATGACATACATGGCCCCCACCATTGCTTTACTGTTAATCACAGGCTTGTTACTTTATCGTCGTCAA
>SKKW01000131.1:0-4662 GCA_007123535.1 Candidatus Izemoplasma sp.
GACTCGAATGCATGAGTCAGCTTTTTTTAACCTTGTCTTTGGTTGATGAACTGTTGCAAAGGACCGTAAAAGATCAATCTTTTCTCACGAAGAGATGCGATGTTTGGCGCATTTAAAATCGCCATAATAAGACAAATATCCTTTAGAAATTGATCGGTGATGTCGATGGCCTCATCCAAAGAATGATGTTGCACGAGTTTGAGGAAATATCCACTTAAGCCCACCATCTTAGCGCCTAACGCTAACGCTTTGACCACATCAAATGCGCCTCTGACACCGCCACTCGCAAAGACAGTTAGTGACGATGTTTTTGCTTCTAAAAGCGATTCAACGGTTGAGAAGCCAAAGTCATCAAAATGGGTTAAAGGGTACTTTCTACGAGCATTTTCAATGGTGATAAAATTGGTGCCACCACGGCCTGAAACGTCCACGTACTTAACGCCGAGTGAGGCGAAGTGATCCAGTGAAGGTTTGGCCATACCGAAGCCAACTTCTTTCACCACGATGGGGACAGGGACTGTTTTCAACATACTTTCTAAACGTGCTTCCCAAAACGAAAAATCGCGGTCACCTTCGGGCATAACAATTTCTTGCGCTGAATTTAAATGGATTTGTAAGGCGTTGGCCTTCAATAGTTGAACGGCTTTTAAAGCCCCATCAAGCGTTTGTGATAAGCCGACATTAGCCAGTATAAAGCCCTTTGGATGATGGTCTCTTATGACACGGAAACTTTCATTCCATTGACTGTCTTTGATGGCGGCTGAGACCGAGCCACTCGCCATAGGAAGATTAAAATGGGCTGCCAATTTAGCCAATTTGATGTTCATCTCTTTTGCGCGGTCGCTTCCGCCAGACATGGCATTAATGTAAATAGGGTGTTCAAAACGCCAATCAAACACTTCAACTGAAGCGTCAATATTTTTAGTATCTAGTCGAGCAAGCGCCTCAGGCACAAAACGGACACGATCAAAATCGTTCGTTTTTGTTGGTTGTTTTAACGCTTGTTCAATGTGGTCGTCTTTTCGATTACTCATTCTAGCACTCCTTGTATGGCCGATTGAATCAGAGGATAAGGGCTTTGAACCACTCGCCAATCGCCGAGTTTGAATGCGTCTTTGGTGAGGCTAACAAGGTAGTTATCGCCGCCACCCGCACCAGAAAATTTACTGGCTTCAAGCCAGGGTTGATACTGTTTATCTAACGTCTCATAGGCATCGATAAAAAGTGGCGCTTGTGTGATCTGTGCGAGTTTAGTGTGCAAGTCACGTTGAAGATGCATGACTTGGTTAAACTGGCTAAACGTGCCTTTCATTAAGGCGTTTTTTGCCTTGATCACCGATTGATCCATTGCTTGAAGCCACGAGGCAGCTTCTTTGGATTGGAAAAATGGTGCGACCGCAGAAACAAGTGTTTCTGAAGGCGTCTTAACGCCTGTGTTAAAGATCAGCAGAGGGATTTTTGGGTGCTTTAGAGGTTCGCACACGAGTCCTTGCCATGGTTGTTCAACGATGTCTTTCAAATCTCCTTTAAGATTCGATAGCCACGATGCATCTACTTTATGGTAGAATAGCGTCTCTTTAAAACTGCTGGTGGCCATATCACCAAAAGAATTTGTGTGTTGTCTAGACCATTGCGAATAGATGGCCATTTTTGTCAGTGTCAGCGCATCTAGGGTGATGCCTGCCCACTGCGTTAAGGCATCGCATAAGCCGACCACTAAGGCTGCCGATGAGCCAAGACCATAGGAATGGTGTTGCGCATCATCTAAGCCACTGTTAATAGCAATCTCACAAGGTGTTAGAGGAAACCCTTTTTGTTGGAGGTAGCGTATCGCTGTTTCAATGGCTAGCGCCCAAGGCTTGAAGTCATGATCAACGGCTTTGAAAGTTGTCATGTCAAATAAAATAGGCTTACTAAAGTGCGCACTACGTAAACTGCTACGAGTTGACGGCTTTAAAGTGATATTAAGCGTACTTTTAGTTGTTAAAATGAGCGCATGTGTGCCATAAACGACGCCATATTCACCCATGATGTAAAGTTTTCCAGGTGTGTTAATGGTCAGTGTCTTTTTCACAAAGCACCGCTCCTTTTTGTGCTACTTGACTGATGAGCATCTCTGGCCACCCATGCGCTTCGAGCCAAAGCTTAATGGCCAAACTTTCGCTTTCACGGTGAATCAGTTTAACATTGGGTCCTGCGTCCATCGTACAGTACGCTTCGAATAAGCCTTCTTTACGTGCGGCTTGTACCCCTTTTATCAGTGCTTTAGAGGCGTCTGTCAAATAGTGAATAGGCGGCTTGGCATCGGCGCAAACGGCGTGCATCGCCAAGGCATTGTCCTCAGCAACCTTCCCTAATTTCGAAAAATCTTTATCATTTAAGGCCTGTTTAAATGTCACCGTATCCTCATGTGCCCGCTTGACCCACTGTGCATAACTTGGGGCGGTTTGCACGGTCTGCTTCATGGCTTCCGTTGACCCGATCGATTTGACGCCATCAAAGAGCACAATGACCCCAAGGACCACGTCATTAAAAGGCCAATCTAACGATTGAATGGCGCCATTGGTTTGCCATTCCACGCAGCCCCCTAAAAGACTGCGTATGGCAGACCCTGAGCCTTTTTTTGTTAAACGTGCCAAAGACTCAAAGTCTTTAGGTGTTCCATAATAATGTTGTGCGGCTAATGCTAACGCCGCAAAGGCACTTGCGGAAGACGCTAAACCAGCCGCAGTCGGACCTGTGTTATGTGTGATAATGGTTAAGCTTAACGTTTTTTCATGGGTAAATAGACTTAAAAATTGATGTACTTTGGCTTTGGTTTTTTCGTCTTCTTGACCGTTTATTGTGAAATGAAGACCAGGGGTTTGGCTTTCTTCTAACGTCGTGATGGTGTGATAGAGATCTAAGCTCAACGAGATGGAAGGATTGTAGGGCAGTACTTCATGCTCGTCTTTCTTCCCCCAATACTTAATCAATGCAATGTTGATGGGCGCTTTAACACAAACACGTTTCACGAAAAATCCTCCCTTAAGTTAAGCACCCAGTAACGTCGGTAACCCGCCTCATGAAAGGTCTCAATCACATGGTCTAGTGTTGCTTTCGTATCCATCAACGCCATCATACATCCCCCAAGGCCACCACCAGTAAGCTTAGCGCCAAGCGCGCCATGTTGAAGCGCTAACTCACACATGTCATCTAATGTTTTAGCAGAAACCCCGAGTGCTTTTAAATGGGTGTGTGCCTCATTCATGTAATGGCCCAGTGTGTTTAGGGTTGCGGTGTGGAGGGTCTCAATAAAGGTTTTACTTAAGCTTCCCAAGATCGCAATGTGTTGTTGGGTCTTTGAATCATCCATGGTTGAACGAATGCTTAATACCGCGTCTTTTGTACGGCCTTTTAAACCACTATCCATGACTAAAAGGTAGCCTTCTCGTTTAAGCTCAATAAAATGACTGGCTTCCCCTTTCATAAACCGCAATGGTTTTTCATACGCGATGACTGTCGCATCCACGCCGCTGGGTTTTTCATGCGCAAGGGCTTCAGCGTACTGAATCCACTCATAAAGAACAGGCAGTTCTAAAGGGCGATCAAAATAATCATAAAAGGTGCGTGTTAAGGCAGCCGCTATGGCCGCCGAAGAACCCATGCCTGCGGCTAAAGGCATGTTTAAATCCATCGCCACCAGCAATGGAGGTGAGTCAAAGTGTTCTTTAAGTTGATAAAAGAGCGCTTGAATCGGTTTAAATAGATCCGGCGCACCTGTAATCATACCAGTATAAAAGGGACTGATTAAATGATCGTCTGTTGACTGTTGTAAGGAAACATCCACGGACGCACTTTTAAGTGGAAGCGCGAGCGCTTCGTAGCCATAGACGACCGCGTGCTCCCCCATCCAGATGACTTTACCATACCCTTGTTTTTTAAAGATTGTTGTCATGTTATCTTGTCGCTTTCTTGTTATTTGCTCTCTTTAGTATACACGACTTCGTAAATGAAGGGTCCTTAGGAAATAAAAAAATCGTCATTACTTTGAGGTAATGACGACGATTTAGTTTCAAATGGTCGGGACGACAAGATTTGAACTTGCGACCTCTTGCACCCCATACAAGCGCGCTACCAAACTGCGCCACGTCCCGACGCCCATTTATTATATCAAAAAACGCTCAAGATAAAAGTGAAAAAAGAAAAAAACACACAATTATGTGTATTTTCTTCTCAACGTCTCGCTCCAAGGTTGTGGAATGTTTGCTTGTGTGCCATAAAGCGCGCCAATCAATAATCCACGATCACAACTGGCGCCCCCGATTTGTGTATTGAGTTCGATGGCTTCTTGATAGTTTTTCGTGTGGGCTAGAATATGGAAAGTTAGAGGCACCGCATGATTGATATGGCACGCTGTATTGATGGTTTTAATGACCTCATCCGTGTTCGCTTCCGTCAACGCTAATTTAGTAAAGGCTTGGTAGCTTTCGGGAACATGGGTTATATGGTGTTGTAAAACGTCTTTAGGTGCGTGCTCTTTCAGCCCTTCATGAATGTGATCAAAGAGGTCATAAAGCTTAGGGTAATCTGAATGGCTCGTAAAGGCTTGCGCTAAATCCCAAGCGACTTCATTGCTTAACCCTAAGGCTTTGGACGCGATGTAGGGCGCAAAACCAACCA
>SKKW01000001.1:0-4627 GCA_007123535.1 Candidatus Izemoplasma sp.
CAAGGCATTTTAAATATTTTAAACAACGAATCACTCAGCGGACTTTTTGAAGCGAAGTAAATTGACAAACCGACACGGTTTTGTATAATGAGATTAATCTTAAAACGATAAGTGGACGACGCGATTTTGGCTCTTTCATTAGCGACCTCAGGACGGTGTAAGCTGGGGGATAACCCGAGATCGATAAACACCCACGAGTGATGGAAGAATAAAGTAGACCCATCCGTATCTCGGCGTTAACGAGTCAAGAGCTAGTATGAACTAAGGTGGTACCGCGGTAGACATCGTCCTTAATCCAATGAGGACGATGTTTTTTTATGAATAGGAGGCTATAACTATGAAAACAACGATGAGACAACTCACGCAACAACCCACCCTCGAACCCACTCTCGTGACCTTACACGGGTGGGTGCGCAACAACCGCGCTCAAAAAGCGTTTGGGTTTATCGATTTAAACGATGGCACTCATTTTAATACCGTACAAGTGGTGTACGAAGAACACCTCGAGAACTTTAAACAGCTACAAAAAATACGTGTTGGCTCTGCGCTTGAAGTCACGGGTCAGCTTGTGTTGACACCGAAGGCCAAGCAAGCGTTTGAAATCAAGGCCACAACGATTACCTTAGTGGGCGACAGTCCTGAAGATTATCCCATCCAACCCAAACGACACACGCGTGAATTTTTAAGAACCCACGCCCACTTAAGACCGAGAACGAACCTATTTTCTGCTGTTTTTCGTGTGCGGAGCGTCCTTCATCATGCGATTCATACGTTCTTTAAAGAACGCCATTTCATGCATGTGGCGTCGCCAATTTTAACTGCTTCAGATGCGGAAGGGGCTGGGGAGTTGTTCCATGTGACGACCTTGCCGATGGACACCCCGCCACGTCGTAAAGATGGCAGTGTGGATTATAGCCAGGATTTCTTTGGTGCAAAAACACACCTCACCGTGTCAGGCCAACTTCAAGCGGAGATTTTTGCGCAAGCTTTCCGCCAAGTCTATACCTTTGGCCCAACCTTTAGAGCTGAAAACTCAAACACCACCACCCATGCGAGTGAGTTTTGGATGTTAGAACCAGAAGTGGCTTTTGCAGATTTACACGACATGGTGAAACTCTCTGAAGCGATGGTTAAGTATCTCATCCAAACCGTCTTAGATGAAGCACCTGAAGAAATGGCGTTTTTCAATCAGTTTGTCGATAAAGGGCTTATTCAAAAACTCGAACATGTCTTGAACAGTGAGTTTAAAGTCTTGACTCACGCCGAAGCGATTGCACTTTTAAGCCACGCTGAAGTCTCTTTTGAACATACTCCAGACCCGTTAGGCGACTTAGCCACAGAACATGAAAAATATTTAGTGAAACACGTTGGTGGGCCGGTCTATATCATCGATTGGCCTAAAGACATTAAGGCGTTTTATATGCGTCTCAATGACGATCAACAAACCGTCGCAGCGATGGATTTATTAGTTCCTGGTGCGGGAGAGTTGATTGGCGGGTCACAACGTGAAGAACGCTATGACTTACTCTATCAGCGTATGGTTGATATGCATGTGGACCCTGAAGAGCTCGCGTGGTATTTAGATTTAAGAAAATACGGCTCAACCCCTCATGCCGGCTTCGGTTTAGGGTTTGATCGGATGTTGATGTATGTCACAGGCATTGAAAACATTCGTGACACCCTTCCTTTCCCAAGAACCCCCAAAAATTGCAAGTTTTAAAGGAGTTTTAGTATGGCCCAAAAGACGTCACTGTTCCGCTTAACGTGGCCCATTTACATCGAGTTATCGTTCTTCATGTTGTTAGGTCTTGCGGACACGCTGATGCTCAGTCAGTTCAGTGATTTCGCGGTGGCAGCAGTAGGCAACGCCAACCGTATCATGTTTTTGTTTTTAGTCGTCCTCAACATCATTGCGATTGGTGTGGGGGTCGTTGTCAGTCAATACATAGGTGCGAATGAAGAAAGAGAAGCTAAAAGTGCGGTGCGCGCGGGCTTCATTGGCACCTTTTTCATCGGCGTGACATTAAGCCTTCTGATTGCGATTTTCGGTCCTTTTATCTTAAGAGCGGTCGGGGCGGATCCTATCATCTTTGATGACGCCTGGATGTATTTGCGCATTGTTTCACTTGGACTTTTTATGATGGCGATGACGCAAGCCGCAGGCCAGTCTTTTAAAAGTTTTGGAGAACCCAAAACGATGATGACGATTGTCGGTGTGAGCAACGTCTTAAACATTCTTTTAAACGCGGTGCTTATCTTTGGTTTAGGCCCTTTACCAAGACTTGGTGTCACGGGTGCCGCGATTTCCACCTTAACCTCAAAAAGCTTTGCTTTAGCGCTTTCCCTGCTTGTGATGTACAAAAGACATGGCGTTCATCCATTTATTCTTCGCTTACGTCCGATTCGCATGCACGCACTCAAAATCATCCGTATCGGTTTTCCCAGTGCGGCGGAGCAATTCATCTATCAAAGCGCCCAGGTGGTTTTGTTAAGCTTTATGAACAGCATTGGCACGCTCGCGTTAACCACCCAAATTTATGTCTTCAATCTCATGACCCCAGTCTTGATATTTGCTCTCTCAATGGGGCAAGGCAATGCGGTCATGGTGGGCTGGCACGTTGGCGCAAGAGACGATGAAGCGGCGTATACAAGAACCATCCGATCGATGCGCATCGGCCTAATAATTGTCTTTAGTTTAGCCACACTCATGTATCTTTTATCGCCCACCTTGTTAGGGCTTCTAAGCAACAATCCCACGGTGGTGAATGTGGGTCAACAAGTGTTATTTATTGTCATCTTTTTAGAACTTGGAAGGCTCTCTAACCTTGTGGTCATTCAAGCCTTAAGAGCCACAGGGGATGTCTTATTTCCCGTCTTTATCGGGCTTATTAGCATGTGGGGGTTGATGTTGCCTTTAGCCTATTTCTTGGGCCTTTACTTAGGTTTTGGATTGGTGGGGATCTTTATTGCTTTAGCCAGCGATGAGATCGGAAGGGGCATCATGGTGTTCATTCGCTGGACGACAAAACCATGGTTAAAGAAGGTGCGTCTCATTGACACTTAAAACGTATCCCAAACGCTGGATTTTCATCATGAGCGCGATGACATTAACGTTTTTTAGCGGCTTTTTATGGGGCTTTAATGGGTTCGTGTTTGTGATGTTTTGGTGGTGGTGTTTAGTCCCACTTTGGAGCGTCTTAGCCTTGGGCAGTGTGCGTTCACGTGTGGTGAACGGGCTTCCCTTGTTTATCTTTTGGCTTTATGGGTTGATGTCATTATTAAGCCAAGACCTGGCACGTTACTTATTCTTGTTTTACTTTACCCCATATGTCTCGTTAATGGTGAAACCACAAAGACACCCCATTAAGTATCTGACACTCCTCTTTTCCACAGGAGCCTTACTATATGGTCTTTTTACACAGATGCCAATCGCACTGCCCATCAGAGTGATTGTGGTCATGGGTATCAATGTCTTGTTTTTTCCGCCATATCTTTGGTTTAAACTTAAAAAGTTCATCCAAAAAAACCCCCGTTCAAGTTAATGAACGGGGGTTTTATTTTGTTTGATGTGTTAGTCTTTTTTAGGTTTTGCAGGCTCTTTAGAGATCGCTTCTGCGACACTCGAAGCCAACCCAATCATGCCTTGTAAATCCGAAGGAATGATGAGTTTTGTTGCTTGACCATCGGCCACTTTTTCAAGGGCTTTGTACGCTTCTAAGCGTAAGAACGCTTCGTCGGCGCCCGCTTTACGGATCATTTCAATACCCTTCGCGGTCGCGGTTTGAACTTTTAAGATCGCATCTGCTTGACCTTCAGCTTCTAAGATACGTGTTTGTCTTTCACCATCGGCTTTAAGAATGCGAGATTCTTTTTCACCTTCGGCATTCAAGATGGCGGAACGTTTGTTCCCTTCCGCAATCAAAATCGATTGACGTTTTTCACGTTCTGCACGCATTTGTTTTTCCATCGCTTCACGGATGTCTTTAGGTGGGATGATGTTTTTCACTTCGACACGGTTAATCTTAATGCCCCAAGGGTCGGTGGCTTCATCTAAGATGCCGCGCATCTTCTCATTAATGATGTCGCGTGAGGTAAGTGATTCATCCAGCTCTAAATCCCCGATGATGTTACGAAGCGTGGTTGAGGTGAGGTTTTCAATCGCTTTAAGCGGTTGGTCGACCCCGTAAGTAAAGAGTTTTGGATCGGTGACTTGATAGAAGACAACAGTGTCAATTTGCATTGTGACGTTGTCTTTGGTGATGACGGGCTGTGGATCAAAGTCAACCACTTGTTCTTTAATTGACACGCGCTCTTTCACGCGATCAATGAACGGAATGAGAAAGTGGATGCCGACATCCCAAGTTGTGTAGTAGCCCCCTAAGCGCTCAACGATAAAACGGTTCGCTTGGGTGACAATGGTAAAACGAGTAGCGATGTAACCGATGACGACTAAAATGATTATGACGAGTAAAATAATTCCAAATCCTGGCATAATGTCCTCCTATAGTTTTAGTTTAGTTTAAAACGGATACAGTGTGTCTTCAATGATGACGCGTGTTTTTGTGAGATAATCACGAATCGTTTTGTGTGATTGTGTCATTCCAATCAAGATGAAATCGAGGAATAA
>SKKW01000092.1:0-15560 GCA_007123535.1 Candidatus Izemoplasma sp.
CACTTCAATCAAAACAGCGTGCTATTCAAATACCAAAACATCTTGTTTAGATCACGCCTCCTCGAAGGCAATTACCCTGAAACCGCCAAACTGATTCCAAAAGAATTTGGCACCACCATCGTTTTTAATAAAGAACAACTTCAAACCGCCATCGACCGTGCCAGCTTACTTTCTTACCGTGACGGTCAAAACGCCATCGTCAAACTGAACGTACGTGAAGACGATGTGGTTGAAATTTCGTCTAATTCCCCTGAAATTGGCCGCGTGCTTGAAGAAGTCTACCCCACCGCTGAAGTGGTAGGGAAACCATTAAAAATCGCCTTCAGCTCCAAATATTTAATCGAAGCGCTCAAAGCGTTCAACTCCTCTGAAGTCACCGTCTCCTTTACGGGTGAAATTAGACCCTTTATTCTCACCGGTGAGTTCGATCCTGAGATGCTTCAACTCATCTTACCAGTGAAAACCGATTAACCCCTTAAAAGACCTCGAAAAAGAGGTCTTTTTTTATTGGTTTTTCGTTGTTTTAAACCCCTTTTTAGCGTATAATATATACAACGATTTAATATATATAAGAAAGAGGTTCCTCATGAAGACGGTCTCCATCACGACCCCTTACATCACGCTGGGCCAATTGTTAAAATACTTAAACCTTGCTTCCGGTGGAGGCGAGATTAAAGCGCGCTTAGAAACGGGCCAATTTTTGGTTGAAAACGACGTGGAAACACGACGAGGCAGAAAACTCTATCCAGGCATGCGTGTGACCCTAGACGATGGGACCACGCTTCAACTCACCGATGCTGCTGACCACGCTGACGCTTGAAAACGTGCGTCGATATGCGCGCTACACCTTTCATGCACAACCGGGCATTAACGTCATCACAGGCCCCAATGGTGTTGGTAAAACGACCCTTTTAGAGAGCCTTTTTATTTTAGCTTTAACGAAGTCTTATAAAACCAACAAAGATCAGCACATCATGAAGTACGATGCACCTTACTTTAAAATCTACGGGTCGTTTGATGCTTCCTCGCAAGCACATCGGTTTGACATTCACGTCCATGATAAAGGTAAAGACGTCCGTGTCAATCAAGTGCTCTATCCGCGGTTAAGCGATTATTTAGGGCGTTTACATGTGGTGCTCTTTGCGCCTGAAGATTTAGACATCATCAAAGGGTCCCCAAAAACCCGAAGACGGTTTTTAGATTTAGAACTCGCCCAAAGGGACCGCCGCTACATCAGCCACCTCAGTCACTACAAACGGCTCTTAAAAGAACGCAACGACTGGTTAAAACAAGGCGCACATCACGAACATAAAGACAGTGTCTTAGACGTCATTACCGAACAGCTCGCGCACTACGCGCAAAAAATCATGACCGTACGCGCCCGCTTTATTTCAGAGCTCAATGATTTAATGCAAGCACCCCATCGCGCCTTAGCGCCAACCGATGCGCCTGTGAGCTTTACCTATGCACCCTCATTACCACTGGAGGATCCCTTAGGGGCGTATCAGAAAAAACGGGTGCTCGATTGGCAATTTAAAACCACTCAACTCGGCATTCACCGCGATGAACTTCAGTTCACGACCGCCCTAGGCCCCTTAGCAGAGCATGGCAGTCAGGGCCAAGTTCGTACCGCCGTGCTTGCGTTAAAGTTAGCGCTGAGCCAGTGGTTTGAGCGCCATCAACAAGCCCCACCAATTCTTTTACTCGACGATGTTTTAAGTGAACTTGATCAAGCGCGTCAAAAAGCACTTTTAAAAGCACTTCATCATGACGCCCAAGTCTTTATCACGGCGACGCATTTAGAAGCTCTAGCGCTTGAAGATACCGTCTTAACCCATCATTCATTACACCACGAAGACAACCAAAGGAGTGACCAATCATGACGCAATACGATTCCAGTAACATTCAAATCCTCGAAGGCTTAGATGCGGTTAAAAAGCGTCCCGGGATGTACATTGGTTCGACCGGTCCACGAGGCTTACACCATTTAGTATGGGAAATTATCGACAACGGCGTCGATGAAGCGTTAGCCGGGTATGCGAGTGCGATTAAAGTCACACTCTTACCAGGGAACATTGTGCGCGTTGAAGACGACGGCCGCGGCATCCCTGTCGATACACACCCTAAAACAGGCTTACCAGCCGTTGAAACCATTTTAACGACGCTGCATGCGGGTGGGAAGTTTGACAATAACTCCTACAAGGTGTCTGGCGGGTTGCATGGCGTCGGAGCCAGTGTGGTAAACGCCTTAAGTGAGTGGTTTGAAGTGGATATTTACCGAGATGGGACGCATTATTATCAGCGCTACCATGATGGCATCACACAGTGTCCGGTTGAAGATCGCGGACCGACCACTAAAAAAGGGACAACCATCACCTTTTTACCATCCGTTAAAACGTTCACAGAAACGATTGATTTTGATTTTGAGACGTTGCGTTTACGCGTGCAACAAATGGCGTTTTTAAATAAAGGCATTGCGTTTGATCTCATCGACGAACGGACGCAACCTCATCATCATAAGCACTACCTCTATGAAGGTGGGATTCGGGAGTATGTGACGTTTTTAAACGCGAATAAAGAAGCGCTTCATCAAACCGTCATTTACGCTGAAGGCGAACAAGAAAACATCATTGTTGAGATTGCGATGCAATACAATCATGCGTTTGTACAAAACATTTTCCCTTTCACCAACAACATTCATAACCCTGAAGGGGGCACCCATGAGGAAGGGTTTAAAATGACGTTAACCCGCATTTTAAACACCTACGGGAAAAACCAAAACATCTTTAAAAAAGATGAATCGCTGCTCGGGGAAGATACCCGTGAAGGCTTAACCGCCATCATTTCTGTCAAACACCCAGACCCTCAATTTGAAGGTCAAACCAAAGGAAAACTAGGGTCCACGGAAGTTAGACGCATCGTGGCACAAATTTTAAGCGAAGGCTTAGAGCGTTACTTGATGGAGCATCCCCAGGATGCGAGAATCATCATCGAAAAAGCACTCTTGGCGTCAAGAGCGCGTTTAGCGGCTAAAAAAGCCCGTGAAGCTACGCGTCGTAAGTCCCCGCTGGATGGTTTAGGCTTTGCATCAAAACTGGCCGATTGTCGTGAGAAAGACCCCACAAAGAGCGAACTTTACATTGTGGAGGGAGACTCTGCGGGTGGTTCGGCCAAACAAGGACGAGATTCCGGCTTCCAAGCCATTTTACCGTTGCGCGGAAAAGTCTTAAACGTGGAAAAAGCCCGTTTAGATAAAATTCTTGGCAACAAAGAGATTCTCTCGCTCATTCAAGCGTTTGGCACCGGCATTGGCGATGAGTTTAACATTGAACATGCCCGCTATCATAAAGTGGTCATCATGACCGATGCGGACGTCGATGGGGCACATATTAGAACGTTGTTACTGACGTTTATGTTTAGACATTTAAGACCGCTGATTGAAAAGGGGTATGTCTACATTGCACAACCCCCACTTTATAAAATTCAACAAGGTAAAAAAGTCGTGTATGCTTTTACCGAAAAAGAGCTTGAAATCGCACTTAAAGACTTTGGAAGCAGACCCCAAATTCAGCGTTACAAAGGGCTAGGGGAAATGAATCCCGATCAGTTGTGGGAAACCACTATGGACCCCGCCAATCGGACGCTGCTTAAGGTGACACTCGAAGATGCGATGGACGCGGATCATGTCTTCAGTATGTTGATGGGCGACGATGTGGCGCCGCGTAAAGGATTCATTCAAGACAACGCGAACCGTGTCATTAATTTGGATGTGTAGGAGGCTAGACGATGGAAGAAAAAGACCTGATATTAGGCGATAAAATGCAAGACATTAACATTACCGATGAGATGAAAACCTCGTTTTTATCCTACGCGATGAGTGTCATTGTTTCACGGGCACTCCCCGATGTAAGAGACGGCTTAAAGCCGGTTCACCGTCGTATTTTATATGGCATGGAAGAATTAGGGGTCACCCCCTCCAGCGCTTATAAAAAATCCGCCCGTATTGTGGGCGACGTTATGGGTAAATATCACCCGCACGGCGACAGCGCTATCTATGATGCGATGGTGCGCTTAGCACAGACGTTTTCCAGTCGTTATCCCTTAGTCAACGGACACGGAAATTTTGGGTCCATTGACGGCGATGGGGCTGCAGCCATGCGTTACACCGAAGCGAAGATGGCTAAAATTGCGGTCGAGATGCTTGCGGATATTAAAAAGAATACCATTGATTTTACGGATAACTACGACGGAAGCGAACAAGAACCTACCGTCTTACCCGCCAAGTTTCCAAACCTTTTAGTGAACGGCGCGACCGGGATTGCGGTCGGTATGGCCACCAACATCCCCCCGCATAACTTAACGGAAACGATCGATGCGATTTTAGCCACCTTAAAAGATCCTGAGATTGAACTTGATGAACTCATGCAACATCTTCCCGGACCTGATTTTCCTACAGGGGGCTTACTGATGGGTGTCACCGGCATTCGTCAAGCCTATGAAACGGGTAATGGGACGGTCAAGATTCGTGCCAAAGCCAGCATCACCGAAGGAAAATCTGGGAAAAATACGATCACCATCACAGAAATTCCTTATCAAGTGAACAAAACCCGTTTGATTGAGAAAATTGCGGAGCTCGCTAAGGAAAAAAGGATTGAAGGGATCACCGATTTGCGTGATGAATCGAACCGCAACGGCATCCGCATTGTGATTGAGCTAAGACGCGATGTCAACGCGGAAGTCACCCTCAATAACCTCTATAAGTTCACCCCATTACAAACCAGTTTTGGTATCAATATGTTAGCCCTTGTCAACAATCAACCGAAAGTCTTAGGGTTAAAAGAAGTCATCAGTCACTACATCACCCATCAAATTGAAGTCTTAGTCCGTAAAAGTCAGTTTGATTTAGACAAAGCGAAAGCCAGAGAACACATCCTTGAAGGCTTACTCAAGGCGCTCGCGTCCATTGATGAAGTGATTGAAGTGATCCGTAACGCCTATGACGATGCGGAAGCACAGTTAATGCAACAGTTTGACCTCACGGACGTCCAAGCCAAAGCCATCTTAGAGATGCGTTTACGTCGCTTAAGTGGGCTTGAAGTAGAAAAACTCTCGCTTGAGTTAACCGACGTTCAAACCACCATCGTAGATTTAGAAGAAACGCTGGGTGATGAAGCCAAACAACACCGTCTCATCGAAGAAGAACTCGAGCGCATTAAAGCAAGTTATGGCGACACGCGCCGCAGTGAAATCTCGTTTGCGGCTGACTTAGACATTGAAGATGAAGATTTAATTCCTCAAGAAGACGTCATCATTGCGATCACTCAAGGTGGTTATTGTAAACGGATGCAGCTCGATAGTGCCCGTACCCAAAACCGTGGCGGCCGCGGTGTCACAGGTTTTAAAACCCACGACGACGATGCGGTGGAACATTTAATTACCGTCTCAACGCATGATTTCTTATTATTCTTTACCAATTATGGGAAAGTCTATAAACTCAAAGGCTACAAAATTCCAGCCTTTTCGAGAACCTCTAAAGGCATCCCTTTAGTCAATGTGTTGCCGTTTGAAGAAGGTGAAAAGCTAAAATCACTCACTGCGGTCAGTGCGTTTGAAGGTGAAGAAAGCTTGTTTTTCATCACTGAGCAAGGCATTGTGAAACGCACCAGACTCGATCAGTTCCAAAACATTCGCCCCAGCGGCATCCGCGCCTTAAACTTAAAAGAAGGCGATACCGTTTTGGATGTTAAACTTACCGATGAAAGTTACGACATCATTTTAGGTGCAAGCAATGGTAAAGCCATTCGCTTTGCGATTAAAGATGTTAGAACGATGGGTCGGGCGGCGGCTGGCGTCATTGGGATGCGCCTTTCAGGCGATGAAAAGATTGTCGGAAGCGCGTTGATTGAAGATGAAAATCAAACCATTTTAGTGGTCACTGAAAAAGGCTATGGTAAGCGTTCATTAGCGGCCTTATATCGCCGTCAACACCGTGGCGGTGTGGGGGTAAAAACCTTACATGTGACCGAGAAAAACGGCCCGCTCGTACAATTGATGGGTGTGAGTGGCGATGAAGACGTCGTCTTACTCTCAGACAAAGGGATGATGATCCGTCTGCCGATTGATCAAGTCTCAGAAACCGGCCGAGTCACTCAAGGCGTACGCCTCATGCGCATGCAAGAAGGACACCGTTTAGTGACCGTTGCGTTGGTCGCTAAAGGGGAAAGCGAAGAGCAAACCGCGTTGTTTGAAAACAACGTAGAAGAAGCCCCAGCAGAGGAAGTTAAAGCGCCTGAAGTTGAAGAAGCTAAAGCCAAAGAAGCCAGCAGCCTCTTTGATTTATTAGACGATGAATAATTGACACCCTAGGGCAGCTTTGATATACTTTTATCAAACGTCGATAAGGCTAAGTAAATGGTCTTTCTTTCAAGCGAGCTGACGGGTGGTGCGAGTCAGTATGAAAACCATTGAAATCTCCCTTGGAGTGAAGGTCATCCCTTCCGATTCACCTCGTTAACGGTGTCAGAGTGAAGGTTTAGGCCTTAACGAGGGTGGCAACACGGGTACAAACTCGTCCCTTATCAAGGGACGAGTTTTTTTATTTTAAGGAGGTATTTTATGTTAGACATTCAACGCTTGCGCAACGAACCAAAAGACGTGATTGAACGTTTAAATCAGCGTGGTGAAGATTTTTCTTACATCACACAGCTGTTAGAAGACGATCAAAAGCGTCGTGACATCATTCAACAAGTTGAAACGCTGAAAGCCGCACGGAATCAAAACGCTAAAAAAATCGGTCAAATGAAACGTGAGGGACTCCCTGTTGAGACGTTATTAGAAAGCATTGACCAAGATAAAGAGGCATTAAAAGCGTTAGAAGCCACCTTATCGGCTTTAGAAGCGTCGTTACAAGACGCTTGGTTACGGTTGCCCAACGTTCCTCATCCAAAGATTCCTGTGGGGCTTGATGAAGCCGGTAACCGTGTGATTCGGCATGAGGGTGAGGTGCCCAAGTTTTCATTTGAACCTAAAGCGCATTGGGACTTAGCCAAAGAGGCCAACTTACTTGATTTTGAAAGAGCGACCAAAATCAGTGCGTCACGTTTCGTCGTGTATAAAGGCTTAGGTGCTCGCTTAGAACGCGCCCTCATCCAGTTCATGATGGACCTGCATAGCCACGCAGGTTATCAAGAAATCTTGTTGCCATACATTGTCAACGGGGCGTCTATGTTAGGCTCAGGTCAGTTTCCTAAGTTTAAAGAAGACGCGTTTGGACTTAAAGATGACCGTGATTTATACCTTAATCCGACCGCTGAAGTCCCATCGATCAACCTTCATCGTGATGAAACCATCCCTTTAGAAGACTTACCGATACGTTATACAGCCTTTACCACGGCCTTTCGCCAGGAAGCTGGCAGTGCCGGTAGAGACACTCGGGGTATTTTAAGACAACATCAGTTTAATAAAGTTGAGCTAATTCAGTTTACCAAGCCTGAGGACTCTTATGGGACCTTAGATCAGATGTTGGCGCAGTCAGAAGCCGTTTTAAAGGCGCTTAAAATCCCTTATCGTGTGGTTGAGCTGTGCAGTGGTGATTTAGGCTTTGCGATGAGCAAGACCTATGACATTGAGGTGTATTTACCTTCTTATGGCACTTACCGCGAAATTGGCAGCATCTCCAACGCAGAAGATTTCCAAGCGCGCCGAGCCAACATTCGATTCAAACGCGATAAAGACGCTAAACCCGAATATGTGCACACCTTAAATGGTTCTGGATTGGCGGTTGGACGTACGTGGATTGCGGTGGTTGAAAATTATCAACAAGAAGATGGTTCAATTATCATTCCTGAAGTTTTAAGACCTTACATGAATACCGATACGATACCGACAAAAGGAGCGAAACGATGATCATTCAAACCCAAAGCTTAACCCTTAAGACCCTACCAGAACGGTTAGTGGTGTGTTACCCATCAAATCACCCCTTACTGAACGCGTTAGAACAACATTTAGAGGTGGCTTTTGAAAGCCTTGTAGAAGATGACCTTACCCTTTTAACGCCGATGCATCACCCAACGCTAAAACGGCTTTATGTGGCTAAAAAAAGCGCATTAGAAACCTTAAAGAAGCGTCAATCGGTGGCCGCTTCATGTGCCAAAAGTGATCAACCCATCGCCATTGCGATTGACACCTTTGACGAAGAAAAAGGACGGTTTTACGAAGCGTTATCGTTAGCGCATTATCGTTTTGACGTGGTGAAAGGCAAATCGTTTAAACCACTGACACCCATCACGCTTTTTACAGACGATGAAGCCAGTCTTAAAGAAGCACAAGTTATCGCGGAAGCCATCAATGTCACAAAAACACTTGTGAACACACCCTATTCGCACTTAAATGCACTAGATCTGGCGGAGCTCGCGTCGTCTTATGCAAAATATCCTCATACGACGGTTGAGATTTTAGATAAAGCTGCCATCGAAAAACTTTCGATGGGGGCTTTCTTAGCCGTCAATAAGGGATCCCTGATTCCCCCAAGACTGATCCACATTAAATACCGTCATGGCGGGGATAAACCACTCACCACCATCATTGGTAAAGGCGTGATGTACGATACTGGTGGGTATTCGTTAAAACCAAGTACGAGCATGCCGACGATGAAAATGGACATGGGCGGCGCAGCCAATGTGATGGGTGTGATGAAAGCCTTAGCGCATTTAGAAGTGCCGGTGAACGTGGATGGCTTGATTTTAGCGACCGATAACCGTATTGGCGATCACGCGATTGTGCCCGATGACATCGTCAAAGCGGCCGATGGCACCACGATTGAAATTGTCTCAACCGACGCAGAAGGACGTTTAACGTTAGCGGATGCTTTATGGTACGCTCAAGAACAAGGCGCGCGCAAAATGCTTGATATGGCGACCTTAACGGGCGCCGTCATTGCAGCCTTGGGTAAAAGCCATATTGGCGCCTTTACAAACCATGAAGACTACCTTAAAACCTTCTTAGAGAGTGCTGAGAAAGCGGAAGAAAAAGTATGGTGGCTTCCTCAAGGAGAGGAACATAAAGAAGGGCTTAAATCGCATGTTGCGGATTTAAAAAACAGTGGGCCACGAGTTGCGGGCGCATCTGTAGCCGCAGCGTTCTTAAATCATTTTGTCAAGCCTGAGATTCCTTGGATTCATTTGGATGTCGCAGGCGTCACGTATGAAGAAAAAGCAGGCGCCACAGGGCGCGTCGTAAAAGCCGTCCTACAACACCTCATCGACAACGCTTAAATCAAAAAAAACAAATCGTTTAGATTTGTTTTTTTAATGCAAGATAGTCATGGATGCCCCCAAGATTGGTGACACGAAAGCCGTGGTTTTGGAGGACTAACGTAAGATAACCTGAACGGGTGCCCGTGTTACACATCAAGTAAATGTCTTTGGTGGGGTCGAACGCTTTTAAAAGCGCAGCTTTATCTAGGACAGCTTCTTCTTTCTTTGGATCCCGGACATACTGGATAATGTTTTTATGGATCAACGTCGTGTAAAAAGGGACGCACGCAAACCCCTGGATGAACCCATCTAACTGGAGTTCATAGGGTTCTCGGACATCAATAAACTGATAGGCCGCTTGATTTATGTAGTGATGAACGTTGGTAAAATCAACCTTAGACATGCTCAAGAATAGCCTTTTGAATAGCTTTATAGTCGTCTTCAGTATACTCATTCATGTGGTTGAGCGTACTCAGCTTCATGCCGTCATTCTCATAGCGAGGAATCAAATGAAGATGGGCATGATAGACGGTTTGTAAAGGTTGATCGTTGTTGTTAATTAAATTTAATCCGATGGGATTAAAGGCTTCTTTTAACGCTCGCGCAATGAGAGGCACTTTGGCGAACAAAGTCGCCGCTTGTGTCTCATTCATCTCATAAAGATTGTTTACATGGTGCTTAGGAATGAGTAACGTGTGACCTTTGGTGCCTTGTGTGATGTCTAAAAACGCGAGAACCTCTTCGTCTTCATAAATTTTGTACGCAGAAATTTCACCTTCGACAATTTTACAAAAGATACACATACATTAACCTCCTTGGACGATGTCGATGAGTTCAGACATGTCGTGAATAAGATAGCTTGGATTCACCGCACTTAAATGGGTTTCCCCTTTGATGGCCCAAGCCACACCAACGCCTTCAATGCCTGCGTTAAAGCCCGCAAGAATGTCTCCTTGGTTATCGCCAATCATGAGCGCTGAGGCGTCTTTCTCCGCGCCTAACAAACGCAAAGCTTTTAGGACGGGCTCTGCGTGAGGTTTAGGGTGTGTGACATCATCTAACCCGATAAAGGCATCAAAGTAGGATTCTAAACCATAATAACGCACACTAGGCATAGCCCCTGCTTTATACTTAGACGTTACAATAGCCATTTTAACACCCAGCTTTTTTAACGCCTCAAGGTTTTCTTTAACACCAGGATAGAGCCGATGCTTAGATTCTTCATGCGCACGGTAATAGGTACGGTAATAGTCAATCATTTCTTTAGCGATTGACTTTGAGACATACCGCTCAAAGATTACTTCGAGTGGTGGACCAATAAAATCAATGATTTGTTGATCGCTAAATGTTTCATTAGGCACGTAGTGTTTTAGTGTATGACGATAGCTATCAATGATGATCTCGTTTGTATCAATCAGGGTGCCATCTAAATCAAATAAGACATAAGGGTATTTCAACATGTTATCACCTAGACTTATTGTACCAAAAAGGGGCCCATGTGCATTGCAAAAAACAAAAAAATGTCTATAATGAATATTGTGAAAGTAAGGTGGATAACATGTTAGAGGTACTTAATACTTTAAAAAACCATGTGGTAGGAAAGAAAAAAAGAGTGGTATTTCCTGAAGGAAATGACCCAAGAATTGTTGAAGCGGTCAATCGCTTAGCGGAAGAAGACATTCTTATTCCAATTGTTTTAGCCGCAAAAGAAGGCACCGCGTTCCATGAGGGTGTCGAGGTCGTTAATCTTTCGAATGACCCTCGTAATGACGCTCTCCTTGACGCTTTCTTAGAAGCTCGTAAAGGCAAATTAGAGCGACACGAAGCCATAGAGTGCATGAAGCAACCAAACTATTATGGGACGTTACTTGTCTTAACAGGAGAAGCAGACGGACTCGTGAGCGGGGCTATTCATTCAACAGGTGAAACCGTCAGACCAGCCCTTCAGCTGATTAAGACAAAACCAGGGATCCTTAGAACGTTTGGTTATTTCTTAATGTTAAAAGATGATCAAGCCTACATTATGGGAGATTGCGCCATTAATCCTAATCCTTCCGCAGATGACTTGGCGTCCTTTGCGATTGAGTCAGCGAAAGCCGCAAGTATGTTTGGCATTGACCCCAAAGTAGCCATGTTGTCTTTTTCAACCAACGGTTCAGCCAACACCGACGAAGCTAAAAAAGTCCGTGAAGCGACCCTCAAAGCGAAAGCGTTAGAGCCAGCTTTAGCCGTTGATGGAGAAATGCAGTTTGACGCTGCCGTGGTACCTTCGGTAGGAAAAGCGAAGTTTCCGGGTTCTAAAGTCGCAGGCGAAGCAAACGTGTTTGTATTCCCTGATCTAAACAGCGGAAACATTGGCTATAAAATGGTTCAGCGTCTCGGTGGGTTTGAAGCCATCGGCCCAGTGCTTGCAGGCCTTAAAAAACCCGTCAATGACCTCTCTCGCGGATGTAACAGCGATGATGTATATAATTTAGCCATTATTACCGCAGCACAAGCGCTTGACAACTAACGTCAAGCGCTTTTTTTATGCTATAATGAAGCGATGGTGATGAAAGTGAAAAGATGTTTAATTATCTACAATCCGCATAGTGGGAAAGCGGCTTTCAAAAAAGCACTGCCAGAGGTGGTCGCAAAACTAGAAGCCTTAGGTTTCACGTGTAACATTGCGCCGACAGAGTACCCAAGACATGCGACACAACTCTATAAAGAAGCGGCCTTTAACAGGGTTGATTTAGTCGTGGTTAGTGGTGGTGATGGCACGATGAATGAAATCACGAACGCGGTCGCTAAAACCAAAAATCCACCGCCTATTGGGTATTTACCAAGCGGCACAGCGTGTGACTTAGCACACACGCTGGGCATCTCGAAAAACATCCGTAAAGCTCTTGGGGTTATTGAAGCTAATCACCTAAGAAGGATGGATGTGGTGCAAAGCGCTCAAGGCTATTTTGCCTATGTAAGTGCCATAGGAAACTACGTCGATATTTCCTACAAAGCGAACCGAAGATTAAAACGCTATTTAGGGTACGCTGCGTACATTATTGTAGGAGTCAAAGCCTTTTTTACCGTACCAATGATTAAAGCTGAAATTCATGTGGATGACCAAAAGAAGCTAGGGGTTTATGCCCTTATCTTGATTTTGAATTCACGTTATGTTGCAGGGTTTGATATGGTTAAACGCCCCCAGCTTGATGATCAAGAAGTGAATGTGATTGCTTTCCCTTATGTGCCATTGCTTAACAATGTCTTCTTCTTGTTGGCGTTTTTATTAAAAATCAAAAAGATCCCTGGCGTCACCTACCTTAAAGGCAAACGTGTCAAAGTGATAACCAATCATCACCGCGCTTGGAACGTGGATGGCGAGGCCGCAAACAGTGGTAACCAAGAAATCAGAGTTCTGCCAAAAACGATGCCCATTTATGTGCACCCAAAACGATTAAAGTATTTTAAGGAAGTCATTTAACATGCAAGCAATCTATATTGTCGAAGGACAACATGACGCGATGCGTCTAAAGCAGCGATTCCCTCAAATAAGACTGTTGATTACCGGAGGCTCTAACATCCCCTCAAACGTCTTTGAAGAACTCGAACAACTTAAACAAAAAGGCGCACGGTTTGTTTTATGTTTAGATCCAGACAGTGCTGGTTACCGAATACGAAAACGACTCGAAGATTTTCTTGGGCCATGTGCGCACATTCACCTTCAAAAAGAAGATTGTACAGATGAAAAACGTGGAAAAATAGGAGTTGAGCATGCCTCAGACGATGTTTTAATAGAGGCTTTCAAACACATACACACCCCGAATGTTTCACGTGAAACGTTAAACAAGGAAGACTATCGTTTATACTGTGTTTATCCTCGAGACGCCAGGCGAAATAGATGGTTAATCGCCCGTCACTATCACCTTCCTATGGGAAATGCAAAGGCTTTTTACCAAACGTTGAATCGACACAACATCACACTAAATCAAATTGAAGAGGCGGTGCTCCATGCAACCTAAAGCAAAAAAGTATTTTGGACAAAACTTTTTGGTGGACCAAGGGATGCAAGAAAAAATAGTTCGTCTCGCAAACTTAAAAGGACACGAAACTGTTGTCGAGATTGGCCCTGGAACCGGTGCTTTAACCAAACATCTTCTTAAACAGGCAGGACGTGTGGTCGCTTACGAAATCGATAAAGACCTCATTCCAAACCTTCAGGAAAATTATCAGTCACAGGGCCTAATTTTAATCAAAGATGATATTTTAAAGCGAGATATCGACGCTGATTTAAAAACCATTGATCCTAACCTTGAGGGGGCCATCGTAGTCGCCAACCTTCCTTACTACATCACAACCCCCATATTGTTTAGATTGTTAGAAAGATCTAATTTGGTTCATACCATCGTTGTGATGGTTCAACACGAAGTTGGGATGCGCCTGTGTGCCCCTGTTAAAACGAAAGATTACAACGCTTTAAGTGTGGCGGTGCAATACCGATCCCACACACATTACGCGTTTAAAGTACCTAAGACCGTCTTTAAGCCCATACCAGGGGTCGATTCAGCGATGGTGGTGTTAAGTATCAAGCCAGTAAGAGCGCTAACCGTCGATGAAGAACCCTTGTTTTTTGATGTTATTAAGCAAAGTTTTGCGCAACGACGTAAGACTTTAACCAACAACTTAACGCAAAAATACCCACTTGAAAAGGTCGTTTTCGAGCCGTTTTTCGAGTCTCGTGAACTCCCCTATGATGTGCGCGCAGAAGCGATGAGTGTCGATGATTTTATCGCCTTGACTCGCTTCATTCATGATAACTGGCGTTGAATCGCTTAGTTACGCGACTTGCCCTAGACAAAACATTTTGAATTACAAACCTTTTTATGATATACTTACCCATATATAAAATGCCACACATTCGCACGGGGGTTTGACAAATGAACATTACGGATGTTAGAGTCAAAAAGTTTAATGGTGAAAACCGATTAAAAGCGATTGCGGCGATCACCATAGACGATTGTTTTGTGGTCCATGAGTTGCGGGTCATCGACGGCAAGGAAGGCTTATTTGTTGCTATGCCAAGCCGAAAAATGCCAAATGGGGAATTTAAAGATGTCGCGCATCCCATCAACCAAGAGACCCGTTCCTTAATTGAGGGTATTGTCATTGAGGCATACCAAAAGATTCCAGATGAACCACCAGTCGAGGAGTAGGGAAATAAATGCAGCTTTTTTGGAAGTTGCATTTTATTTTGCTTAAATCTTCGTTATAATGACATTGAGAATAAAACCGGAGGCGAATTCATGGCAACTTATAATGGCCACAAAGTAAAACTGTTTAGTTTAAATGCCAATAAGAGCTTAGCTCAACGCATCTCAGAGTACACTAAAATCCCCCTCAGTCGCTGCGAAGTGACACGCTTTGCGGATGGGGAAATTCAGCTTGATATTGAAGAAACCGTCAGGGGACATCACGTCTTTGTCGTTCAACCGACGCACGATCCTGTGAACGAAAGCTACATGGAACTATTAATTATGATTGACGCATTAAAACGTGCCAGCGCTAAAAGTATTAACGTGGTCATGCCTTATTATGGCTACTCCAGACAAGACCGTAAAGCGCGCTCACGTCAACCCATCAGCGCGAAACTCGTTGCCAACTTACTTCAAGTCGCTGGCGCTTCACGTGTGTTAGCGATGGACTTACATGCGGCGCAGATTCAAGGCTTTTTTGACATCCCTATTGACAACTTTCGAGCGATGCCAATCTTAGTTGATTACATCAAAGAACGTCTCGCCGATGAAGAAATTGTAGTGGTTGCGCCGGATCACGGTGGAGCAGTTAGAGCGCGTAAACTCGGCGATATCTTACATTGTCCGATTGCCATCATTGATAAACGGCGTCCTAAGCCGAACGTGTCTGAAGTGATGGGCATTGTCGGGGATGTCTCAAACCGTATTGCGATCATCATTGACGATATGATTGACACCGGTGGGACCGTCCAAGCCGCCTCGTATTCACTCAAAGAAGCCGGCGCACGAAAAGTCTTTGTTGCCTGTACACACCCGGTCTTTTCAGGCCCAGCGGTCGAACGCATCATCAACAGTGAGATTGAAGAACTCATCTGTACCGACACCATTGAACTTAAAGAACACCAAAAAACCTCAAAAGTGGTACAACTCACCGTCTCACACCTTTTAGGCCAAGGCATTTTAAATATTTTAAACAACGAATCACTCAGCGGACTTTTTGAAGCGAAGTAAATTGACAAACCGACACGGTTTTGTATAATGAGATTAATCTTAAAACGATAAGTGGACGACG
>SKKW01000165.1:0-4622 GCA_007123535.1 Candidatus Izemoplasma sp.
GATATTTATCATTCTTGCGATTTTCTTGATTGTCGAAATCCTCTCCCAACTATTTAAACTTGAGACCATTGGTAAAATATTTGTACAATTTTATGTCGTCTTGATGCATTTGTTTGTGGTCGTGGCGCTCGTCAACTATGAGACACGCGACATGGTCTACTATTTTGTTTCTTTAGTGGCAGTCGTGAACACCTTACGCTATCTCATGTATAAAATTCCTGCGTTTAATCAAGCGGGTGTCGCGCGATTCTTTTTAGATGTCACTATGATTACAGCACTTGGTTTTTTGTTGATCAACATTTCACAATTTGTTGAATTAGACATTCCAGAAACAAACTTGACTGCGCTTTCGCGTCTATATTTCATTGTTAGCTTGGGTTTAGTATTGTTTTATGAGTTATGGCAAAAAGCCAATGAAATTGGGCTGGATGTGAGAGACTATTTACCCAATACCTTTTTCTCTTTTTTACTTGTGATGTCCATGTTTGGCTTGATGGTGGTTGCTTCGTATGCGCTCTTTATGAACACCCTAATCTCTCAACAAGAGATTCTTTATTTCACGCCTTTTGTGATTGGCGGGATTGCTTTGTTCATGATGGGCTTAACGAGGGTTGCCCGCGATAAAGTTGAGCGGTACTCCATTTTATATGTCTTACCAACACTGTTTATATTCATTTTATTCATTAATTTATTTATCAACCTAACTTAAAAACTCGATCTGAATGGAGGGGTTGTGTGAAACTGATACGAGCACTTTGCACAACATGTGGGTCCAATGTCGATGTTGATTCGACACAAAAAAAAGGTGTGTGTGTTGCTTGTGGCAACACCTATTTAGTCTCGCACGCGTTAGATTTAGAACGTGTCCAAATCGACAAAACCAAAGACTTGAAGAACCATCGTATTTTATTAAAAGAAGCGATTGAAAACAGTGATTATGAAACGATGCGTCATCATGCTAAAGGCATTTTAGAAATCATCCCTTATGACTTTGAAGCGCAATATTTCTTTCCGTTTGCTTCAACAAAGGCACATTCACCTAAAGCGCTTGAGCGCTTTTATAAGCAACGTAATTATGAAGCTACCGAAGAGAGTGTTCATTTTGTCACCCATCATATTATTCACCAAGGAGATCTAAGTGATGACACACTCATTCGTGGATTTTTAAACCATCTGGCACCACACAAGATGAGTGATTATCATGATGCTTTTGAACACCGTAAGCAAATGGAAGAACACTATTCCATCATTCCACGAGATGCTTTTATTTGTCATCGCAGTAAGGATAGATTCGTGGCTGAAGAAGTGTTGCGTCTACTAGAACGGGATGGTTATCGTTGTTGGATTTCTTATCGTAATCTTAAACCAAATGATAATGTCAACTATTGGTCGAACATTGAAGCTGCGATCGAAAACACGAAGGTTCTTATTGTTATTTCTAGTCAAGATGCGATGTATTCTAAAGACGTTCAAAAAGAAATGTCTTTAGCAGAAAAACACGGCACCTTGAGGTTAGAGTTTAAAATTGATTCGAGTGATCACACTTCTTACTTTAAACATTTCTTTGACGGCCATAAATGGGTCGATGGTAAAAAGGATTTAAACCAAGGCTACATGGAACTGAAGAGTCGTTTTTTTGACTTGATGCAAGAAACGAAATTTGAGACCGTTACGAAAGATGTGAACACAGAACTCTCACCCTTAGATAATCTCATTAAACGAGCAACGTATAGTTTATCGTATCAAGATTTTGCGAAAGCGAGTGAATTCGTTGAGAGTGCCTTAAATCTCAATGTTGAATCTGGCGAAGCATGGTTTTTAAAGTTTCTTGCAGATCACAAGTTTAAGAATGAAAAACAATTTATAGAATACGCTCACGATACGGATGAACTTGATTCCTTGATTGAATTGATGCAATCACAGGAACTACAAATGGCTAAAAAATTCATGCCAAATAGAACCATCATTAATGACATTACCACAGTACTTGAAGAACGCATTCAATCATTTGTTGAACAAGTGACCCTATCGCATGAAAATGCTAATAGCACGTTGCGTGTCATCTTAAAACATAATCCATCGTTTGATATGGCTCAACTGAAGCTTATTCTATTCCACAAAGACATCGCCAGTTTAGATGTGTTGATTAAGAAATTAGAAGAAGAGGATTACTTCTTTTTAGAAGCATTTTTTGAGAGTGAAGAATACCTTGAATTTAGTAAGGCAATTAGTGATCCAAAAGTTAAGGCTTATGAAGAAACGTTTCAAGCGTTAAAGGTGCGTTTGGGTGATAAAAAGTTAGACAGCATGAGGAAAATCAGACAAAAACATCACGAGCTTGTGCAAAAAATTGAAGCTCAAATGAAGAAACAATCCTTCAAAAGAGCGCTTAGAAACGCTAATAAACTTCAAAAGCTTGATGAGACTTATGTGCCTCAAGCCACCTACTATCGTCTTTTATGCCAACATAGTATAGAGGATGATAAACATTTAAGAGGCATGTTAAGAGAGAATACAAAGCATCGAGAAATTAAGTTGATGATTCAAAATAAGCTTTTTAAAGAGCTTGAGAAGATGGAGCGTTATAAGGGGTTCACTGAAACCGTGCAGTCTGCTTATAATGAGATGAAAATCGCACGACATCAACAAGCGATTGAAGCTAAATTTTACAAATTAAAAAAGCGCTACACACGCTTTTATCGGTGGTCTAATTTTTTCATTGGCTTGGCGATTTTTACATTAATGTTATCAGCCTATGTCTATGTATACGATGCTTCATGGTTTCATTTTGTTGCGGCACAAGTTTCCTTAAACACCTTTGCGACAGTATTCTTTAGTGTGATTTTCATCATGGTTGTGACGATGCTGATTAGGGAATTAACCCTAGTTAGGCATAACCGTTTAATGAAAAAGCTTGATAAAACACCTACAATCGATTTCTCGCCTTTGGCTGCGATTGTGCCCTTGATGGTGTTAATTAGTTTGGTGTTAGTCTATCTCACCAACCAACATGCCTTTGTCGAAGTCTTTCAACAAATGGGTATGCTTGACGATATCATTACGTTAGCTAGTATTATTGTTGTCATTATGATTATGGTGATTTTCTATGGTCGAAACCATGACCGAAGCAGTGCAATAAGTAACGCTATTCGTTCGAACACAACGATTCGCAAGTTATTGTTAAGGCCTATTTATCTTATGGTAGCAGTAGTTCTTTTTGAGTTGACACTTAACTCAATGTGATCCATTCAATTTCTTTATAAACTAATGGTATCTTTCTTGATACTTTTTCAGGCGGCTATTTAGGGGGGATAACTACCCGCTTTTGTTTTACGTATATGACGTTATCCCCCTAATTTAGTTATACAGCCATGAACTAAAGACTGCTTAATCAAAGAGCAGTCTTTTATATTGACGAGACTGTAAAAGAAAAATCTTTTGTGTTCCACTTTTTATGCCAACACCAGATGCTTCTTTGATATTTCAATGAACTTAGGAAGTCTTTTAATCGTGAAAAGGCTGTAGTGGGGTTAAGCCGTCATGATGCTCTAGCGATAACTCAAACGAAGCGTGTTGGAGAGCATTTAGAAAGTCTAAAACGATGGCGTTTTGAGTGCGTGACATCGTAAGTCTTCTTGACCCTTGAAGCCCGATCTGTGGTGCAATCGAAGTGAACATGTAAACCATCCCAAAATCATAATGTGTGGTGCCTTCCATTTGATACGCCACAGGTGAGGTTGGACTGTGTTCAAGCAACGCAAACAACGCCGTATTGTTTAGAGCTGTCTGCCATCCTTCACTACGAATCAAAAGACTTGGTAAGGATAAGCCATGTTGTAAGGATGAGTCAGTGAGCGGTTCAACCCATGCATCGAGCCCAATCACACCATGCACTCTCGTGTCTGTGATGCCTACTTTCACTGCGGCACCCCCACCGGTTGAATGTCCAATTAGAACAACTTGATCTAAGTCCATTGCTTGTCTTAGACGTTCAAGTTGTACATCTGACGACGCTTGATTTAAGACATCTAAAAGACTTTGAATGTCCTTTGCATAGGTGTTAACGAGGGTGTTTGCGTATGTTAAAAAATCAGGAGTTGTCGCTCTAGGGGGTAAAGCTTGTGGGTTTAAATAACGGATGTCATTTTCGTCTAGCACCGTTGCAATGGAGCCATAGGTATGTTCGACGCCCAACACAATGAAACCATGACTTGCGAGTTCTTCAGCCAAATCGGTATGAAGGTGACGAAAACCCGACCACCCATGCGAAATGACTACGACAGGGAAAGGCCCTTCAAGCATAGAAGCGTCTTCATAGGCATGTGACGGCGTGTCTGTTAAGTGATTAAAAATAAACCCGGGGAAGCCGAAATCTTGCGCCAATGCGCGTGATGTGATGGTGCCATCAGACAACGATTTTGAAACGTCTAAACCCTCAATGTCATCGGCTGGATACCATGCTTGTACACGAAATGACCGTGAGCTACCTTGAGGCCCATAAAGTTCTTCACGGGTGGTATCAATCACCCATGAAAATGTGCCGATAGCATGGTCGCCTGTGGGCGTGGGCAGCGTGCGAAAAGGGAACATAGCCACAAGCAACAAAGAAATCAAAGAGAAAA